>NZ_VJOT01000033.1 GCF_011087585.1 Neochlamydia sp. AcF84 | reverse complement strand
TTGCTTTAAAATATAAGTTAATCCTTAAAGCCAATCAGATGGCCTATCAAGAACTGCAAAATTTACAAAGGAGTTCTATGCCTGCGTAAGGTGAGTTATTAAGAGTGAGGGAAAAAAGGGGCAGATAAGCCCCTTTTTAGGTCTCTTCCTATAGAAGGGTGCTAACTGAAAACCTTATTTTTTCTTAGGTTCTATATATATTATTTTGCATGTTTGATTTTCTTTAGGATAAATTTTACCGAGATGCTTTTTAGGCAGTATTTTAATGCGAGTATTAATGCCAACCAATTTGATAGGGTAACCAATTTTTTTATAAAAAGCCCTAGGCGCTCTTAAAGATGATAAACGTTACAAATAAGAATAAAATCAAATTTATTTATAGCGCTTTTAGGTTCTTTGAGAAATTTTTAATAGGACTTCATGGAATAAAAGGCGGTTTGGCTACTGTTGCCTATTTTTTCTTGAAAAAATAAAAAGCAAAATATTTTGCTCAATACACAATATGCCTCTCATCGGGTGTAATAACAATATAATTAAGTTGCAAAAGGATCTGTCAGTAGGCTTTATGCAATCCCTTAGCTTGGAAAAGGGATAGTGTGATAGAAGCAATAAGGGGTAGAAGTTGCTAAAATTCTGAGACTCAATTTTTCTACCATCGAAAAACTAGAGCAAACTTCATTTGATTTTCAAGAAGGTGAGCTACGAAGAAGTAGGCCAATTATCATGCTATTAAACTTTGATAATTAACGCTATACAGGATCGTAATTTTGGCATTCACTGGTATGAGTTGTTGGGGGAGAAGAGGATTACAATTGTATTTTAACTTTCTACAGGAGGTTGCCAACCAGGCAGCTCTTTTAAATCCCTCAGACCAAAATGTTTAAGGAAGTAGGGAGTGATCCCGTAGAGAGTAGGGCGCCCGGGCGCTTCTAAGCGGCCTACAGATTCGACAAGTTGCCTCTCCAACAAACTTTGAAGTGTACCCGAGCTATCTACACCGCGGATAGCATCAATTTGAGGACGGGTGATAGGCTGCCGATAAGCAATAATGGCTAACACTTCAGCAGCAGCGGGAGAAAGCTTCTCCGTGCGCTTATTACGAAAAAGTAAATCGAGGTAAGGGCTATATTCTTTACAGGTACGTAAAATATAACCCTGGGCAATTTCTTCTAATCTAAAGGCGCGCTGTTGCAAGATAAATTCTTCCGCTAGCTCTTGCAATAAGTCTTGAATTTGGCGGGGTTTAAGAGGTTCAACAGCATCCAGCACTTCCCGGATTTTATTAAAGCTAAGCGGTTCACGGCTGACGAAAAGCAAGGCTTCTATGATTCTTTTAAGGCGTGTTCTTGTAGTTTTTTCAGTGGCTTTTTGTTCTATAGCCTGATTATTAACGGGAATGCCTGGAAGAGAGCCTTGGACATATTGCTTTTTAGGAGAAAAGTCTTTAGGAGCTGTAAGTTTGTCTGGAGGGGAAGGAGGAAGATCCTCAGAAGGAAGCAAAGGAATTAATTCGTCTGCTGTCGTTTCCATTTCTTGTTCGAAAAAGTTAATTTCTTTAGCCATAAATATTTATACGTTCATGCATAACAGTATTTTCTGAGAGGCAACATCCTTGATTAAATAGCTTTCACCAATTTTCATCAGTTCAAGTACAGCCAAGAAGATAACAATAATTTCTAGCTTGCTTGTAGCATTTACAAAAAGTTGTCCGATTTCAAGCTGATGATTGACCTTTAAATATTGACGAATAGCTTTAATTTTATCAGCAACTTTCCACTCTTCTTCGTGAATAAATTTTGCCGTTTTGATCGGCGCTTTAGCTAAAGCTTGCTTGAAGAGATCCGCTAAGTCTTCCAAAGTCAAATGCTCGATACCCAAGGGTTTATTATTTTCTCCTAGAGGCTCTGGCTCCCGTAAATAATAAGCACTTTGAGACATCTCCAGCTGGGTAAGGTTTTTAGCTGCTTCCTTAAAGCGGCAATAATCCAGTAATTGATGAATAATATCAAAACGGGGATCATGCTCCTCCTCTCCCAAAGAGAGAGGCTGTTCATGCGTAGGCAGAAGCATACGGCTTTTAAGCCATAAAAGAAAGGATGCCGAAGCAATAAATTCAGCCCCTGAATCCACAGAGGAGGCCTGCCATTCCTTTAGCTTTTGGGTATACTGCTCAGTAATTTTTTTTAAAGAAATCTCAACGGGATCAATCTCATGCTTCTGAACAAGATGGAGCAAAAAATCCAGCGATCCTTCAAAGTTATCTAGAGCAAATACATCTTCACTATATAAGTTTTTCATATCAATAAGTCTACTAGAGCAAGAATTCTCTATAAATATAAAAATCTTACCTTTAAGAAAAAATAAGTTAAAATCAGCCTATCGAAGATAAGAATAGATTGCTGATGAAAATAATTTTATAGTTTTTCAAAAATGTTGTTGTTAAACCTGGTGCTCTCTATAATCCGGAAAGAGGTGAAGAGTTTTATTTCACAGTTGACTCATTATTAGTAAACTATGGTCGAAGGATATGCGCTTGCTTAATCGTTTTAATTTATTTATCATCTTTATTTTTCTAACTAATTCTTTTCTTTTAGGCCAGGAAACCGAGCAGCTTAAAAGGCAAGATATTAGTAAAATTATGGAGCAAATTTTTGCTGAGCATTTAGGTCAGAAAACGATTGACAAGAAAATCTTAAAAAATGCTTTTAAAAATTATATCGATCAGTTTGATCCCGACCGTACCTATTTAACCCAAGCAGAGGTAGAGCCTTTCCTTGGATTAACTTCTGAGCAAATGGAAATCTACATTACCGCCTACAAAAATGAAGATTTTTCTTCTTTTGAAAAGCTTAATGCGATCATTCAAAGATCTATCCTGCGGGCACGCCAATATCGGCAAGAGCTTATAATAAATACCGAAGAGCTTTTCAAAGCAGCAGATGAGCGTCGTTCAAGCCATAAAAATACAGATGGATTAGAGCCTAATTTAAAGGGTTCATTTGCTTCTACTTTTGAGCAGATTAAAAGACGTATCAAAGAGCAGATGGTAGCTTTTATTCAGGCCGAGCAGAAAAGATATGGAAAAGCTCAGGTATCTAACTACAAATCCAAACTCCTTATCATGTTTGATCAGGCATTGAAAAATATTGAAGAGGGATATCTGTATCAAACGAGTGAGGGTAAGTCGTATAGTGAGGGTAAAAAAGAAAATGCTTTAGTTTTACATATTTTAAAAGCTTTAGCTAGTTCTTTAGACGCTCATACGGCTTTCTACAGTGATGCAGAAGCTTATGACATGAAAGTACGTCTTGAAAAAGAGTTTGATGGTATAGGAGTGGTGTTACGGTCTACTCCTCAAGGAGTAATGATTTCTTCCCTAATCGAAGGTGGAGCAGCTTCTAAAAGCGGCAAAATTTTTGCTAATGATTATCTTCTGCAAATCAATGGTAAGACCACGTCCGGCCAAACGTTGCCGGAGGTGATGAACACAATAAGAGCCTCAAAAGAGCCTTCTATAGAGCTGGTCATCAGTAGATCTTTCCAAGAAGAAAATGGAAAACAGATGGAAAAGCAGGAAACGATCATTCTTAAAAAAGAGTCTATCCCTATTAAAGATGAGCGAATAGATATAAAACAGGAAAAAGTGGGCAACGGGATTATTGGCATCATCACCCTTCACTCTTTTTACCAAGGTGAAGATGGAACAGGTAGCGATAGTGATATGCAAAAAGCCCTAAAAGAATTAGATCGAAAAGGTAATTTGCGAGGGCTAATTTTAGATTTACGGGAAAATAGTGGGGGCTTTCTTAGCCAAGCTGTAAAGGTAGCTGGCCTATTTATTTCCAACGGTATCGTTGTAATTTCTAAATATTCTGACGGAGAAAAGCGTATTTATCGCGATATAGATGTGAGGACTGCTTATCAGGGGCCCCTTATTATCTTAACTTCAAAAGCTACCGCTTCTGCTGCTGAAATTGTGGCGCAAGCTTTACAGGATTATGGGGTGGGCTTAATTGTTGGAGACGAACATACTTATGGAAAGGGCACTATTCAAAGTCAAACAGTGACGGGCAATGAGGGAGAAACCACTTCTTTTTTTAAGGTGACGGTGGGTAAATATTACACGGTCTCAGGAAAAACTCCTCAATTGGAGGGAGTAAAAGCTGATATCGTCGTACCTGGCCCTTATCATAATGAACCTATTGGAGAGGAATATTTAGAGCATCCGTGGAAGCCCGATTTTATTAAGGCAGATTTTGAAGATAGTCTTCAAGATATTGAGCCTAGTGTAAAGTCTTGGTATATGAAATACTATACGCCTACTCTTCAAGCTAAGGTCTCAATGTGGCGAGAAATGTTGCCCTATTTAAAGAAAAATAGCGCTTATCGCATCGAAAACAATAAAAATTATCAAATGTTTCTAAAGCAAAAGAAAGAAGGAAATGGGGATGACATAAGGCTTTCTGGATCCTCTATCGAAGATGAACCTGGCAAGGAATCAAACAATTATGGTAAAGAAGATCTACAGATGCAAGAAACTATAAATGTACTCAAAGATATGATTTATTTGCATAGCAAAAAACGTCAGAATCAAGAGGTTAAAGGCGCTACTGCTTCTCTTCAAGCTGCTACAGCAAATTAATGTTTGCATAAAAAAGGGATGATAGTCTATCTTGCTTACTTATCTCTGGCCAGATAGCTCAGTCGGTAGAGCAGAGGACTGAAAATCCTTGTGTCGCTGGTTCGATTCCAGTTCTGGCCACTTTAGCCGGATTAATCTATTAATCCGGCTTTTTTTTGTCCTTTTCTTATTAGGCTTTGCTTTAGAGCAATCGTGATTTAATTTTAAAAATTTTAGAGGTGTTTTAAAAAAGCTAGCTATAGCTTGGTTTCGTTGCCAACTTATAATCGAACAAGCAAAGCCTTAAAAAGCGCGTGGTTAGGGCTTAACAAGCAAGCAAATGCGCAATTTTTTCGATTTTTTAATGTTAATTTGGATAAAGAGGAAAAAAGCGATAAGAGTAAATTTCAATCCTTGCTTTAACTACTTCTAATGGGCTAGATATAGCTCTTTTTAGCTTGTTGTCAGAAGAAGATTTAGGCATTTCCCTTTAGTTAGTGAGCCATGGAAGCAGCTAGCAGAAGACTCATTTTTACAGAAAAAGCTATTTTGCCGGCTTTAGAGCAACTATACCTCGATTAAAGCTCCAGCTGGCAAAAGATTTATAAGAAAGAGCATATTCCTAGAAATTTGTACTTCTCTTTTTCCCCGGAATATTTTCATCATCCAATGCATAACTTTTGCTGACTGGCGCCTTAAGAAAGTTTAGAAGAGAAAGCCGAGAAAGTCCTAGCCTTCTTGAAATGATGATAGGGACTGCCCAGCTTAATAAATTAAATAAAGATTTTTCCGCATTGATTAGTTACATGATCCTTTTTCTTTTTGTTAGCCTATTCTCAAAAATAGCTATCTGCATTTAAGTCAATACGCCATCCAAGCGATCTTAAGGTATAAAAGACATGATCTTAAAGAAGCGATTAAGCTTGAAAATTTTTTGAAAAGTTAAATGGGTAAGGTTCAACAGAATAGCCGATCTTAATCCCTACCAACTACTTATAAGCCTAAACTACCCTTTACAGGCCATTAGGTTAAATGCTGTATCTATTAATGGGGTAGCTAATAAGGCGATCGATTGGATGCTGTTGAATAAATTTAAGTTTTTCTCTTTTAGCAGCTAATTCCCATTTCTCAGTATGTTGAAGGTCAAGGAGAGGGGTGGGGGAGAGCCGATTTACTTTCTTTGCTTTCTCTAAATAAGAGGTGATAGCCTCGTAAGCTTTCCATTCAGATCTTAAACTTTCAAGTTTAGAGGTATAAACTAAATTAATTAATTTACCTAATGAAACGGGATAACATGCGGCTTTTTCACTTACATTTCTTAAGAGCTTGATAGCTAAGTGAGGATGCTCATCTGCGGCCGAAAGACAAAAGTTACCTAAAACATCATATAACTCATTTTTTATGGGTTCAGGTAGGAGGGGATCAATGTAGCTGGTGATTTGATACTCATGCTTTATTAAACCTATAAGGATGTTTTTTTTAATAGCATAGGTGTTTAGGTCCTTAGCAATTAAAAAGCTTTCAAGAAATTGGGAAAGAGGGCCTAATGGCGGAATCCAAAAGTCAGGTGCAGGTGCAAGACTTGCTTCTACATTTTTTAGTATTGAGTGGTAAGCAACTATTTTGGAAATTGCAGTGCAAGGACTTTGCTGGACTTCTTCGTTAAGCGTCTGTTGCATGATGAAGTCACCAAATATATAGGCTCCAAAAAGATGATGAAGCTCATCTTCTAGTCGATTTTGGAGTTTATAGATTTTAGCTTTGCAATAATAGGCCTGAGCAACCAAGGCTTTGGATAAGTGTTTCTGTTGGATAACTTGTTCAAATAAATCTAAAACTTTTTGGGGCTCTCCCGCCTGAGGCTCTTTTTCTATTAGTTGCGTCAAGCTATTTAGGCTTTTAGCTAGTATTGCTTCTTCCTGCTTTTCATCCAGCAAAAGACAAGTAAATAATTGCATCGCCTCGGGCAAGCATTGTTCAATCTCATTTCCCCCTTTATATAACATCTCTGCGTAATTTAACTGCGCTTGGCTGACAAGTTGGGGAGCTTCTTTTAAATAATCTTTAGCCTCGATAATTTGCTTAAATAATAAGATAGCATCGGGCCAATTGAGAGAGTTCTCGTCATCTCCATCGCGAAAAATAGTAGCTAATCCTAGCCCAGCTTTAGCCAAAAGAAGATCATTTTTATAAGAACTCTCCAACACTTCTTTGTATAAACTTTGGGAGAGTGCCAAATTTTTAGTGATATCAGGTAAATCCTGACGCAAAATGTCAGCTTTAGAGCATTTGGACATGAGCGAATAGACTATATGGCTATCATGCGTAGAAGAAAAATCGATGACTTCATTAAAAAGGGCAAGAGCTTTAGAAGCTTCGCCATGAGAAAAATACAACTCTGCTAAACAAAACTTGGGTTCTATTTGCCCTTCCAAAGCGATATTAGTCTCTAAAGACTTTTCATAGTAAAAAATGGCTTTTTCTACTACAGGTTCTAAGTCTTTGCTGCCCATGCCATACATATAAGCTTTTCCTACGTAAGCTAGATGTGTGAGGTAAGAGCAAGGATACATCTTTTCTAAAACAAGGCGAGAAAACTCGAAAAAAAGATCCCATTTTCTCTCATCAAAGTCTGTGAGCTCTTGAGGAGAAAAATCTGCTAGCGCTGCATTGTATAACTCATCAGCATCTAACCAACTCTGCTCGCCAGAGTAAGTGCTAGCTGTTAAAATCTCTGCAGATTGCAGGCAAGCTATTCCTCGTATGTAGGTAAATATAGAGCTGACTTGCTGGGTATGAATGCTTTTATACAAGCTTAATATTTTTTGCTCATCATGATTGATAGATTGTGTACGTAAGCGTTCAGCTAGACAAAATCTCCCTAAAATTGCAAGAGGATGGTCTTCTGGATAATTATCGATGATAGTTTCTATAGATGAAGCATTTACTAAGCTAGGATTATAAAGCCCGATAAGCTCTATACTCAATAAAGCTTTGTGTTTCTCTTCTTCTTCCAGCCAGCTAGAATGTCGGAGTGTGTCAAATAGTTCTAAGAATGAACCCTCGTTAAGCTTGGCTTCATTATTATATGCAAGGATAATCTGGCTGTTTAGCTTAGCTTTAATGATTGTTTCTGGGCTCTGATGAGGTTCATCAAGAATTTCTTTTAAAAATATTTGCGCTTTTTCAAGCTGGCCTTGAGCCAGCAGCCTTTCCGCTTTAGCTAACTTCTCGCGCCCAGCATGCTGGGAAGAAGGTAAGTAGAAAAGTGAGGGGATGATTGCAAATGCCTGCATAACTATAAATCAGTTTTTTTATTTAAAGAACCCATACTAAGAGTTAGCTCGGATATTTTCAATATATTTATAACTTAACTGAAAAGGACGTAAGAATTTAGGAGAGAAGAAGAATTACAAGCTTATCCCCTCCATCGTTATCAAACAAAGCACAAAAGGCCTAGCGATTATTAATTGTATTGGAAAAGTATGTTGGGCATCATTTTTATGAGAAGCATGGGCAGTAGGTTGCCCGAAAAGAGGATTCAGCTGCTTTTAAACCACACTTTTTTATTGACAAGAGACCGGCTCTTTTGGTGGCTTTAGATTTCGATTGATTGGAATACATCTAATGCGCTATACTGCACACAGTTTATTGATATTCTTAAAAAAACTTTATCGTTTTACAATGCCTAAGGGGGCTAGAATGAGTTCCAACAAATCATACGCGATTATCAAAACTGGCGGAAAGCAGTATCGTGTAGCTAAAGATGACATCATCCAAGTAGAAATGCTTGACGCAGAGCCAGGAGAAAAAGTTGAATTTGCTGAAGTGCTTTTTGTCGGTGAAGAAAACTCTTCCCATGTTAGCGCCCAAGCTTTAGAAGGCTTCAAAGTTATGGGTGAGCTGCTAGATATTGTAGCTGGTCCTAAGGTTGTAAGCTTAAAATACAAACCGAGTCATAATAATTACAGGAAGTTTGGCCACCGCCAACATTATGCACGTGTAAAAATTACTGAGATTGCCAAAGCATAAGGAAGGAGAATTATGGCACATAAGAAAGGACAGGGTTCAACCCGTAACGGACGCGACTCTCACTCAAAGCGTCTTGGAATAAAAGTAGGGATGGGTGAAATCGTCAAGACAGGTAGTGTCTTGGTTAGACAAAGGGGCACTAAATGGCACCCCGGTAAAAATGTAGGCCGTGGTAGCGATGATACGCTTTTTGCTCTTGCTGATGGAAGCGTTTCTTTTCGTAAATCCGATCGCACTTACGTCTCTATCGAAGCTGGAGCCTAACCATTTTAGAGCTATAGAAAGAGGAATGATGAGCATTAATTCTTCTCTTCATTCTTCTTCGTCAATTATTATTCTCTTTTAACTCTCCCTTTTTATATAAAAATATGTTTGTTGATCGTGTGACTATAGATCTAGCTGCCGGTAAAGGCGGAAATGGTGTTATTGCTTGGCGGCGGGAAAAGTATATCCCTAAGGGAGGGCCCTGCGGTGGCAATGGAGGTAAGGGCGGTTCGCTTATCCTTCAAGCCGATGCCCAAGTTTTTTCCTTGGAGTGGTTTCGCAATCGCCGCATTTTAAAAGCAGAAAATGGCCGTGAAGGAGGTCCCAATTGCCAGCAAGGACGCAATGGCAAAGACCTTGTTCTGAAAGTTCCTTGTGGCACGTTGGTAAAAAATGTTCATACGGGTGAAATTCTTCATGACTTTACCCAGGATGGAGAGAAGTGGGAAATTTGTAAAGGCGGCCGGGGTGGGCGCGGTAATGATAGCTTTAAGTCTCCTACCAATCGAGCACCCAATACACGCACCGAAGGCACCGAAGGTCAAGCCTGTAGCGTAGAATTAGAGCTAAAATTAATTGCTGACGTAGGATTGGTAGGCTTTCCTAATGCTGGAAAATCCACACTGTTTTCCTCTTTGGCTTCTGTCAAAGTAAAAATAGCTCCCTATCCTTTTACTACCTTACGACCTAACCTGGGTTTTATTACTTATAAAGAGCATCAACGCATTTTTATTGCTGATATTCCCGGGATTATCCAAGGCGCTCATTGCAACCGAGGATTAGGCTTTGAATTTTTAAGACACATCGAACGTACAAAACTTTTATTATTTGTCTTAGATGCTTCAGGGATCGATGGACGAGATCCCAGCGCGGACTTTGAAGTATTACGTCATGAAATTCAGGCTTATAATCCTGAAATGCTCGAACGTCCTTATCTTATCGTGTTAAATAAAATAGATACCGAAGAAGCTTCTCAGCATATTAAAGTCTTTTTAAAGAATAAGTTTGCTGCTAAGGAGAAGATTTTTCAAATTTCAGCTATGCTGGGTAATGGCTTGCCCGAATTACGTGAAGCTATTCGTTTAAATATTCAACCGTTAGCGTAATCCACTTATTCTTTAAAAGAATTTAAGGCAGAGAGCCCTCAATAGCTGCCTCTAAAAAAATTTAAGAATTAGCGCGGTAGAGTATTTTGTTAGCTTGTGTACTAACAACTTCTATAAATTATGCCTCCTCGAGGCACATCTGCAGCGTTTCATTCCAATCGGGGAGTTGAATACTAAATGTTTTTTCTGTTTTCTCGTGACTTAGTAAAGAATTATGAGGGCGTTGGGCAGCGACTGGATAGGCTGATGAGGGAATATTTACAAGTGTAGGCACCTTTACTCCTTTTTTAAGACTTTGCCAGTCAAAGATAGCTTTAGCAAAGCCGAACCAAGAGGTTTTGCCGCGGCAGGTAAGATTGTAAATGCCATCCTGTCCTTCATAACGGGCTATCACTTGCGCTGTAGCCTCTGCAATTAAACGGCTCCAGGTAGGAGCACCGATTTGGTCGCCTACAATCTTTAATGTATCTTTCTCTAGCCCTAATCTTAGCATAGTTAGCAAAAAATTGTGGCCTCGATTTCCATAAACCCAGCTAGTACGTAAGATTACATGAGCGCAGCCTGAGGCCTGAATAGCACGATCTCCTTCAAGTTTAGAGTAGCCGTAAAAATTTTGAGGATTAGGAACAGTATCTTCAGCAGAAGGACTGGGCGAGCATCCATCAAAGACATAATCACTGGAATAGTGAATGAGAAGCGCATTAAGCTTTTTAGCCTCTTCAGCAAGAATTTGAGGAGCCCGTGCATTGATGGCCATACAAGCTTCCTGCTCAACTTCAGCTTTGTCAACCGCTGTATAGGCTGCTGCATTAACGATCATATGGGGCTTTAATCCGTTTAGAAGCTCGCGAATAGAGAGAGGAGAAGCAAGGTTTAAGGCTTCCCGGTCATAAGTAATAAGCTGCCCCAGAGGTGAAAGAGTGCGACAGAGCTCCCAGCCTACTTGCCCTCGCTTGCCTAGGATAAGAATTTTTTTCATAGGAATACCTCGGCATCTTTGAATAAATTTCCCTGTTGATCTTTAGCCGAAAGAATAGGTAAAGCTCCCTGAAGGGGCCACTCGATGGCTAAATCTGGATCATTCCAAATAATTGTACGCTCCGATGAAGGATCATAAAAATCAGATGTTTTATATAGAAAGTCGGCCTGTTCTGACAACACTAGAAAACCATGGGCAAAGCCTTTAGGAATCCATAACATTCGTTTATTCTGCGCGGATAATATTAATCCTACCCACTGGCCGAAAGTAGGCGAATGTTTGCGTAAGTCTACAGCTACATCATAAACTTCACCGCTAACGACCCGAACAAGCTTTCCTTGGGGCTGATGAATCTGATAGTGGAGCCCCCGTAAGACATGTTTAGGAGAATGGGAGTGATTGTCTTGGACAAAAACATCATGAATATGAGCTTTTTCGCGAAACATCGTTAAATTAAAACTTTCAAAAAAAAAGCCGCGGGCATCCCCGAAAACCTGGGGTTCTATAATTTTGACTTCAGGTATAGATGTTCCAAGGACTTGCATAAATTTACCTTTAGGGATGAGAGTGATAAATTATCTTAAGAAGGTGCAGGTTTTGATACAATCAAAAAACCTCTATCTTCTAAATATTGAGAAAAAAGTTTTCGTGTAATTAATACTATGAGGATAGGCTGGCAAAAAATTACTAGCATCGGCTTTTGCCAGGTTGCTCTTATCTAATTTTTCTCTCGAGTTCTGTATCTATCGCTAATAACTTAATGATGTTGGTAAGTAGGTTTACTATCTTTTTTCTGCATGAAGGATTCGACTAATAGTAGAGCAAAAGTAAAAGGGGATTTTTGCTTTCTTTACGAAAAAGTAGATCCATTAGATTTACATTATGTTGAGCTTAAAGCAAAGGATGATGAAGATAGATCGCTAACATAAGAAACTTATATTAAAGAAGCCTTCCTTATTTAGGTTGCTTATTTTTAGCTTCTAAAGAAGCCAGACTCCAAAGATGAATTCAAAGTAGCAAAAGATAGAGAAAAAAACAAATAGAAATAATGTGGCAGACATAAGTCATTATAAAATAGGAAAAGGCTTACCTGCCGAATAAGAATTCTAAAAAAAGTTTTTTGTTTTCATAGGATAATGTATAAAGCGTTTAGATAATGAGAATGTTTTTCAATTTTTGTTTTTAATTATTGCTTTTTCTTCACAAGGACTTAGCAGGGCAGGGGCTTGCATGAAAATTTTAGTGGTAAATGGGGGATCAAGTTCTTTTAAATTTGCTTTATTTGAAGCAAAAAGCGTTTTTTTGCGCGATCTTGAGCCCTTATGGCAAAAGACTATAGAATTTGAAAATAGCTATGAAGATCGCCGAGCAGCTATTAAGAAAGCATTTAAGGAAGTTCCCACGCCCATTGATAGAATTGGCCATCGTATCGTCCATGGAGGCTGCCTCTTTCAAAAGCCTACTTTCCTTACTCCTGAGACTATAAAGCTTCTTCAAAAACTGTCTCATTTAGCTCCTTTACATAACCCAATAAATTTGCAAGGAATAGAGGAGGCAGAGTGTTATTTTCCCGCTGCCCCACAAATAGGAGTATTTGATACAGCCTTTTACACTAGCATGCCCGAAGTAGCATGGACTTATCCTCTCCCTAGTGAATGGACCAAAGAGGGAATTCGTCGTTATGGGTTTCATGGAATTAGCCATCAGTATTGCATGGAAACCATTCAAGAGAGGTTAGGTTCCGATAATCATAAATTGATTACGTGTCATTTAGGAAATGGTTCCTCTTGTACCGCTATTTTAAATGGAAAAGGGATAGATACGACTATGGGATTTACTCCTTTGGAGGGATTAATGATGGGAACACGCAGCGGTTCTATCGATCCTGGCATTATTCTTTACCTCCAAAAGCAGAAAAACATGACTATTGAGGAAGTGGACCATTGCTTAAATAAAAAATCAGGTTTATTAGGCATTGGGGGTAGCTTCGATATGCGTAAGATTTTAAAAGCTGCAGAGATGAAAGATCCTCGAGCTATTTTAGCTTTAGATTTATATGTACATTGTTTGAAAAAAGCGATAGGGGCCTTAGTATCTACCTTAAATGGCCTAGATACTCTATGCTTTACTGGAGGAATTGGAGAGAATGCTGCCCCAGTAAGGCAAAAGGCTGTAGAGAGCCTTGAATATTTGGGTGTTAAAGTAGATTCTATTTTAAACGGCGCATGGAAAAATGATGGAGAGATATCACCAGCCGCTTCTAAAGTAAAGGTTTTTGTCGTGCATGTGCGTGAAGAGTGGTTAATTGCTAAAGAATGCTTTAACTTACAATAAAGATTCATTAAAAAATGATGAGCTACTCAGCAGTTTCATAAAGAGAAACAAGCGCGGTAAAGAATGAGGTAAAAAGGTAAAAATAATTATATTTCACCTATATTCTTCTCTCTCTCAGGAAAGATAAAAAAGCTAAAAAATTAAAGTCCTCGATTTAATCTTTACCTCGCTTTAATAAATTGTAAATTAAATTTTAGTAAATGATTGGGGGCTATGGATGTATCTCCCTAATAGATATTTTTTTGATTACCCATATATAATCATTTTTCTTTTGTAAAAAGGAGGAAATGATGCCGGGAAAATTTGAAGGATTGAGGGATGCACAATGGCAAATTTTAGAGCCATTACTTCCTAAAGCGCCTGAAAAACGAGGTAAAGGCTATCCCCATACATCGTGGAGAAAAATTTGCGATACTATCTTTTGGCGCCTCATTACAGGTTCAAGATGGTGTGATGGCCTAAAGGGGACTAGTGGGGTTCTAGATCAGGAGCTCATCGCTGGCTAGGTAGATGGCAAGAAGATGGCACGTTAAATAGGATGCTGCAAGCCTTGCTTGATAGAGCCGATCTTGCCGGAAAGTTAGATTGGCAACGCCTAGCAGCTGACGGTTTTTTTCCAGCAGGGAAGGGAGGAGGGCAAGAGATTGAGTACGGATATAAAGGAAAAGGAACAACCACTTATTGATTAGTAGAAGGAAAGGCCTGGCCTATAGCTTTTGAGAACACAGCTGCCAATGGAGATGAACGCCAAATGGTGGAACCTTTAATTAATCAAGTTCAGCATCACATCAATAGGGTAAAAGATTTATTAAAGCTTTTTCCTATATTTGAAGCAGATAAAGGATACGTTGACGAATACTTAAGGGATAGGGCTATTAATGGCGTTGTTGCGTAAATACTAAGAAGTGTATGCGATAAGATTGCTCTTTAACACATAAGAGCTATAAAATTAGTTTGCAACAACAAAAATATAGGCAAGCTATGGAAAAAAAGCTCA
>NZ_VJOT01000032.1 GCF_011087585.1 Neochlamydia sp. AcF84 | reverse complement strand
TTCCTTATAAAGAGAAGGCATCACTTCAGAAGCCAGCAGATGATGCCATCTTTTACAGACGCTAAATAAGGAAGGAGCTGCGCACGCCTCTAAGATAGGGAGCAGCAGCTCATTGGGCAAGCTTCCAATAGAGGCCGAAGAGATAAGATACATTTTATTTCCCGGGGTAGTAATGACTTCTCAGCATTATTATTTTTTAAAGGCAATATAAAAAAGTTAAAAAAGCAAGTCAAAACAATTCGTATCCTTATTAAGAAAGACAACTCACAGATAATTTACTATGCTTTTATTTCAGATAGATTAAAGGAAAGGGGGGACCTTCCAAGCACTCAGGAGTAGCCCCAGGTTTTGGAGATTAAGTGACACGGCAATTTTGATTTGGCCAAAAGAATGCCATTGATTCTTTGCCTTATTTGAGAAAAACGGCTTTTTTGGCGCAATGTCTTAATTCTTCTATCGAATGCTGGAATACATACGCCTAGCTTCTCCCTGTTGTCAAGCGACATGACAAATTGACCCCCTGGCGACATGAACTTTTGACCCCCACCTCTGGCCGGCGACACCAACAATTGACCCCCAGCCATAGCAAAATTTGACCCCCTCCTCCTAGTTTTATTTTTTCTCGTTCGTTGACTTGCCACGTTTTACAAGTCCCGAACGCATTTTTTCGCGCAGTCTATAACTTTCTCCACGAATGGTAATCACCTGACTGTGATGAAGAAGACGATCTAATATTGCTGTTGCTACTACACTATCTCCAAAAACTGTGCCCCATTCTCCTACCGATCGATTGCTTGTGATGAGCATGCTGCCTTTTTCATAACGCCTGGAAACAAGCTGAAAAAACAAATGAGCTGCATCGGTTTCAAAAGGCAAATAGCCAAGTTCATCAACAATTAAGAGCTTAGGCTTGCTTACCTGACATAACTCTTCTTCTAATTGCCCTTTTTTATGAGCATTCGAAGGCCGAGTAAGAAGAGCCGTTGCTGAAATGAATAATGTTGAATAACCCTTAAGAATAGCCTCTCTGCCTAATGCAATAGCAAGATGGGTTTTCCCCACACCTGGAGGCCCCAAAAACAACACCGCTTCCCCATGGGCAATCCAACGACAAGCTGAAAGTTCTTTGATTTGCCTACTATCCAGGTTTGGCTGGCTCTCAAATTCAAAATTCTCTAATGTCCTAACACAGGGAAATTTTGCAATCTTTATCGCCATTTTAATCCGTTGTTCCTCTTTACAGGATAATTCATGTTCAACAAGCAATTGTAAACTTTCTCTGAGTGTCAATTTTTGCTCAATAGCTTGATCGAGCAAATAATCTAAGCTATCTCTGATCGCTAAAAGCTTTAGCCGAGCCAGCATGGAATCAAGCCTGTTTTGTTCTATTATCATGACCAGCTACCTCCTACTAACCTTTCGTACTCCGCAAGAGGCCTAGATAACTCCGCATCCATAAAATTTAAATTTTCTACATACTTAATCTCTTCATGCTCTTTTGGCCGAAAGGTTCCTACAATTCCTTTAAGATGCTCGGGATTAAGAATATTTTGATATTTTCCTTTGCATTCTACATGACGAGCAATTTCAGTTTGCTTATAGAAGATGCGAACCTCATTTTCTATTAGCTGAACAAAGACCCGTTCCTTAATTATCTTCCAAGGAACACTATATCTATTCGTATCGATCTCTACACAAGCATCTTTATGAACGATTCGGTCAAGTTCTCGAATCTGCAGGAAGGGTGGTTTTCCCTTTAAAGGGCGAAGAGCATCTTTTTCCATCTCTTCAAACACTTCCAAGGGTACTTTACGCGTAGTACCGTGGAGCCTTTGATCAGAAATATTGTGCATCCAATGCTCTAAATGACTTTCGAAAGATTCCCAGCTAGCAAACTTGTGCCCTGCGATAGCATTGCGTTTAACATACCCTATAGCTCTTTCATCCTTACCCTTTGTTCTGGCACGATAAGGAGCGCAGGCTTTAGGACAAAATTTCCAGTAATTTGCAAAAGCAGTAAAACGCTCATTAAATTGGACTTCTCTAGTAAGTGCATGATGTTTAATTATTAAACTTTTAGCATTGTCTACAAGCACCTCTTCGGTAGTACCGCCAAAATAGAAAAAGGCTTCCTCTATTCCTTATAAACCAAGACGATTGTTGTTGGTGTAAAAAAGGCTTAACGTAAATTCTTCTTGAAAAACCAAGGGTGGCAACAAACAAAAAAACCTGAGTAAGTTTATCTTGAATGTATAGGCGAGTGGAACCAAAATCAATCTGAAGTTGTTTTCCTGGTGGTGTTTCAAATCTTAGGGTGGCTTGAGCTTTTACCTGTAGCTCATCTCTAAAAGGTTTTACCGCTCGTTCAATAGTGCGAAGAGAAATATAGCGAGAATGGTTTTTTAGAAGTTCTTGCCGAACCACGTCTGCATTTCCTCTATGTATAAAAAAGTATTCCTTTATTCGATCTTCAAGTCCAGCGGTAACTTTTTTTCGTTTTGGACTTTTATAAGGAACCCAGCCTTTTTGTTTCAGATATTTTTTCACAGTGTTTTTACTGATGCCAAGTTCCTTAGCAATACGTTTGTGGCCCCATCCCAGTGTATGCAAAGTTAGCATACGCTCCACATCTTCTTGTTGTTTCATAAGTTCCCCTTGAGGATTTAAATTATCCGGGGAACAATTGTATTCTTGCATAGTTTTTACATTCTCCAATTTTAGTGGAGGAGGGGGTCAAATTTTGCTATGGCTGGGGGTCAATTGTTGGTGTCGCCGGCCAGGGGTGGGGGTCAAAAGTTCATGTCGCCAGGGGGGCAATTTATCATGTCGCTTGACACCTGTCAAGAAAGGTTGTTCTCCCAACCTAGTAATCTGCAGAAAAAGAGAAAAGCTTTTTGTCGTTATAAATCTGTAGGTTAGCTTAAGCTTACTTAGTTGCCGGAAGAACAGCGGATGACTTGTTTAAAGATAAGATGGGTAAAAGTTTTTTTATTTTAGCCCTCCCCAAATTAAAAAATACTTACAACCATTCTACAATGGAAAACGCTGCCTTATTTTTTCTGCAATATCTTTCAAAGGATTTTCCGCTAATTCAAGTTTGGTAAGCTGAGACAGCTGCCCGATTTCTCCAGGAAGGCTGGTGAGCTGGTTTTGATTTAAGTCAAGGCATTCCAGCTCAGACAACTGCCCGATTTCTCCAGGAAGGCTGGTGAGCTGGTTTTGATTTAAGTCAAGGCATTCCAGCTCAGACAACTGCCCAATTTCTGCAGGCAGACTGGTGAGCTGGTTTTGATTTAAGTAGAGCAATTGCAGCTGAGACAGCCCCCCGATTTCTGCAGGCAGACTGGTGAGCTGGTTTTGAGTTAAGTCAAGCACTTGTAGTTGAGACAATTGCCCGATTTCTGCAGGCAGACTGGTGAGCTGATTTTGAATTAATTCAAGCGTTTGCAGCTCGGACAGCTGCCCGATTTCTCTAGGAAGGCTGGTAAGCTGGTTTAGATTTAAGTCAAGCCATTGCAGCTGAGACAGTTGCCCGATTTCTTCTGGAAGGCTGGTGAGCTGGTTTAGATTTAAGTAAAGCTTTTGCAGTCGAGACAACTGCTCGATTGTTTCAGGCAGACTGGTGAGCTGGTTTTGATTTAAGTAAAGGTTTTGCAGCTGAGACAATTGCCCGATTTCTGCAGGCAGACCGGTAAGCTGGTTTTGATTTAATTCAAGCCCTTGCAGCTGAGACAGTTGCCCGATTTCTCCAGGAAGGCTAGTGAGCTGGTTTTGATTTAAGTAAAGCGTTTGCAGCTGAGACAATTGCCCGATTTCTGCAGGCAGGTTGGTGAGCTGGTTTTGATCTAATTCAAGCCATAGCAAC
>NZ_VJOT01000031.1 GCF_011087585.1 Neochlamydia sp. AcF84 | reverse complement strand
TTCTGCAGGCAGGCTGGTGAGTTGGTTCTGGATTAAGAAAAGCCCTTGCAGCTGAAACAGTTGCCCAATTTCTGCTGGCAGAGCGGTGAGCTGGTTTTGGCTTAAGTTAAGTTTTTGCAGCTTAGACAATTGCCCGATTTCTGCAGGAAGACTGGTGAGCTGGCTTTGGCTTAAGTTAAGCTCTTGCAGCTTAGATAACTGCCATATTTCTGAGGGTAAATAAGTCAAGCCTACTCCAGATAAATCCAAAGCCGTGATGTTTTTACAATTTTCTTCCATCCAATCTATAAGAAGCTCCCCTTTTTTCTCTAGAGGCAAATATTTGATTGCTTCTCCGCTCAAGTATTCTTCCCCACCAGGAAGTTTTTTCCAAAGTAAAAGGCGACTAATATTAACAAGATAAGAGGAGTAATTAGCCAGAGTAAAATATCTTTTTTGCTCGGTTATCCATTTAAATTCTAATTCTAGAGGTGAAAGAGATCTAGCTAAAGTAAAGATTTGCCTAAAAATTGCATTTACCTTTGCTGTTTCAGAAAGTCTACTTTCTAGCTTATAAATCCTATCTAAGATAAAAGCCTGCTTGCTAATATCCCCTTGGGAAACATGTATTTTACCTATTTGTTTATAAAGAGAAGGCATGACTTCAGAAGCCAGCAGATGGTGCCATCTTTTACAGACGCTAAATAAGGAAGGAACTACGCAAGCCTCTAAGATAGGGAGTAGCAATTCATTGGGCAAGCTTCCAATAGAGGCCGACGAGATAGGATGCATTTTATTTCCTTGGGTAATGATGATTTTTTCAGCATTTTTATTTATTAAAGGCAATATAAAAAGAATTAAAAAAGCACGTCAAACGAATTTGTATCCTTATCATCAGGGGGGTATCGGCTAACTTGTTAAGCAAAGAGCAAAATACTATGTCTTGTAGGCCATAGCTAGATATAAAAGGTTTCTGCTTAGCTTTGGGACGACCAGATGTAGTATGCTTTTGAGTTGCAATAAAGTGAGGTCCTATAATCTGTATACATTTAAGTTTTTTTACAAGCTTATCTAATTAACGTTTAGTACTGCTTGGACATGAAAACCCTTGCTGTATGAACCTTAATAAAGGCTTTGGCTTCTTTTTCATTGTCCTTAAGGTAATGCTTAGCTAAAGCAGGGCATTCTCTTTGATAGGCCGCTTGGCTGAAGATGGCTACTCATCTTTGTTCAACGCCTGCATAGCAAGAGGCAGTCTTAAAAGCTCGATAGCCTTCTACTATCTCTACAGATTTGTCGTAAGGCGCTTTAAATAGGAGTTCTTTGGCCTCTTTGATTTGCATGGGCACACGCGTGGCAAATAAGCTTTGTTTTATTTTAAAGACTTGTAAGGTAGCTGGCATATAGAGAGCCCTATCCCCTACTATATAGTCCAATATGATTTAAAGCACTTTCGCCTTAAAGTAGGATTCTAGGAGCTTTTTTTAAATGCTATATTTTCTTTACAAGTCAATCTATTATAAAGCTCTTAATTTCTTGCAAAGTTGACTATGAAACCAAACAAGCTAGACAGCCAGCAAGGTCGCCTTTTTAAATTCCGCTTTAGCCACAAACTCAATCAAACTCATCTTCTTATTCAAGCTATCTTAAGGTGATTGGATGGAAGCAGCTAGAAGAAGAATTTGATAAGCTGTTTGTAGAAAAATAGACCAACCAGTTAGGCCTGCAAGGTTAGTTGTAGGGCTCCTTATCTTGCAACACATGTAAAGAACCTATGAGGAAAATGGGGTGTATCGATGGGTAGAAAATGCTTACTGGCAATATTTTTGTGGGTATGGCTTTTGGCACCAGGCGCTGCCTGCCCATCCTACTTCTTTAATTAAAGCGAGTTATCGGATAAGGAAATAGTTAAAAAAACTTTTACATGGTTTGAAAATGTTTTTTCCCAAAAAACTTTAAACATGGTAGGTCAAAATGATTGAAAAAGATAGCCACTGATTAATCGGCATTGTTGCGTAAATGCTAAGAAGTGTAGGCGATAAGATTGCCCTTTAACACATAAGAGCTATAAAATTTAGTTTGCTTAAACAAAAATATAGGCAGGCTATGGAAAAAAAGCTTAACTATCGCATACGTAATTGGTCCGAATATAACAAAGCTTTAGAACAAAGAGGAAGCATAACTTTATGGTTTTCGGATGAAACCATTAAAGGATGGAGGGAAAATAAAAGCACGGGGAAGAAGGGC
>NZ_VJOT01000030.1 GCF_011087585.1 Neochlamydia sp. AcF84 | reverse complement strand
CTGTCGGACGCTTACGGCTTAGCTTTGTAAGCTCTTGCCCAAGCTCTTTAGCACGCCTACAAATGCGGGTATAACAAGGAACAGGCAATCCCAAAGCCAGCAAAGTAATCAGCGATGACACAAACCCTCGTACAGCACGGAGGGGTAAATGATAAGCCGCCCTAATCATCAACACGCATAGGATAGCGTCAGCAGAGTAAATTCTTGGACGGCCCTTCTTCCCCGTGCTTTTATTTTCCCTCCATCCTTTAATAGTTTCATCCGAAAACCATAAAGTTATGCTTCCTCTTTGTTCTAAAGCTTTGTTATAATCCGACCAGTTACGTATGCGGTAGTTAAGCTTTTTTTCCATAGCCTGCCTATATTTTTGTTTAAGCAAACTAAATTTTATAGCTCTTATGTGTTAAAGGGCAATCTTATCGCCTACACTTCTTAGCATTTACGCAACAACGCCCTTAAGAGCTATAAAATTAGTTTACAAAAACAAAAATATAGGCAAGCTATGGAAAAAAGCTTAACTACCGCCTACGTAATGGGCCCGAGTATAACAAAGCTTTAGTGCAAAGAGAAAGCATAACTTTATAGCTTTCGGGTGAAACCATTAAAGGATGGAGGGAAAATAAAAGCATGGGTAAGAAGGGACGCCCAAGAATTTACTCTGCTGATGCTATCCTATGCACGCTGTTGATTGGAGCGGTTTATCATTTGCCCCTCCTAAGCCTTGCGAGGATTTTTGTTATCGCTGATTACTTTGCTGGCTTTGGGTTTGCCTATTCCTTGTTATACACGCATTTGCAGGCGTGCTAAGAAGCTTAGGCAAGGGCTTAAAAAGTTAAGCCTTAAAGCGTCCAACAGACATAGTCTTTAATTCCTCTGGAGTAAAGGTCTATAGCGAAAGAGAGTGGAAAGCGCACCAGCATGGCAAAGCCAAGCGAAGAATTTGCAGAAAGATTCATCTAGCCATTTGCCCAGATTCGCATGAGATTATTTTAAGAGAATTAATAAAGAGCAATAAAGTCGGTGATTCAGTGGCAAGCCAAATGATCTTTGAGCTACCAAAGAGTGTACAAACTGCTTATAGAGATGGCGCTTATGATAGACAAGCTTCGGGTCGATCATCTTATGTGCGGGATATAGATCCTTTGGTACCTCCAAAAAGAGAAGGAAGGCTAAGCTAAGAGGCGGACAAACCCTTGATGAAAAAAAATAATGCTTTAAAAATCATTCAAGGCTTTGGAGAAGATGAGGAGACCAGGCAGCTCTGGAAGAAGCTTTGCCGCTATCACAGAAGATAGTTTGCCGAAACGGCGATGTGCCGCTTTAAAAGAAGCTTGGGAGGAGGCTTTCGCTCTAGGAAATTAGCCTATCAACAAGCAGAATTATATACCAAATCCTTGGTTATGAACAAGAGGACAAAACTTGGAATGCCCCAAGGGCAATGGGTGCTAACTTAGGGATACGAGCTATTAGATCATTTACGCCACAAGGCCTGATTTAGGTAAAAAAACTAAGACTTGAGAAGTCACAAGCGTTTAGAGCGCTTTGGGTAGATAAAGAAATTTTTAGCTTTATAGACCTCTAATTTTATTAAAAATCTCTTATTTATAAAAGCTTTTGATGAGAATAAAATTCTTCACAATTATATTGCTCACTTGGGTTAATTGGAGCTGTTCAACCCAAGATTCTTCCAATGCTACTTTAAAATACGTGGAAATTGCCGCACGCGGTGAGGGAACTTCTGAAAGTAAACCGATTATCTACCGCTTAAAAGTGGATGCTAATTGGATACAACACCATCCTTCCCCTTTAGATCCTCGTGCTGATACTAGGCAAGCAATTATAGAATTTTATATTGTTCATCAAGATGAAAAAGTCTCTATTGCTATCCATAATTTTTCCTCAGATAGTATCTATCAACGGCCCTCCCCTTTTAATTACATTTCTCGTTGGAAAAAACAACTTCATCCCTTGAATCCCGAAACCGTCTCCCTAATACCTCAAGCCTTTGGAGGGTATTGTGGCTTTTTGTTTGAAGCTACAGGAGAGATAAAGGGGAGCCAAACAACAATGTTTGCTTGGATTTTACAATTAGCTCCTGAACATTATCACCACCTTGTCGCCCCAGGCTCTCCTTACCTTCTAAAAAAATATAGACAAATGAGAAGCGATGTAACCATCAAAGCTATAGGCCCCCCATTCTTAATGCAAAGATACCGGCAGTCTATCATTGCTTTTGCTCGAAGTTTCCACCTCATTGAAGATTTATGATGAAACATCTTTTAAAATTTTATCATTTTTTAGGAAGTATACAACTTGCCATCATGCTAATGGCGCTAGCAATTCTTGTAGCTGCTTTAGGGACGATTATAGAAGCGCAAAGCCAGTCTCATCTTTCTTCTGCCTATCTTACCTACCACAATCCCCTATTTCGTAGCCTAGCAGGAGGATTTTTTATTAATATTTTTGTCTCCGCATTAAGAAGATGGCCTTTTCGTGTTAGGCATATTCCCTTTTTGATAACTCACTGCGGACTACTCATGCTATTAAGTGGCCTTATTATTAACAATTACTATGGTATTCAAGGCTGTATGGGTCTCATAGAAGGAGGAGCTAGCCAGCAAATTTTTCTTCCGCATACTTATGCTATCCATTTAGAAAAAAAGGGAATAGAAAACCCTTATAAGAATATTCAAAGAGAGTATCCTTTAAATCAATTGATGCACCAACCAGCAAAGTTTGAAGATGTGGAGATGCGGGTTATTGATTATGCTCCTCATTCTTATGAACGTAAAGAAACATGGGTTAAAGGTAATCAAGCTATCATTGCAGGTATAACCCCCATTCCTTTAATAGAATTCCAGGATAACAAGCCTCTTCTCCCTTCTTTTAAAGCTCATCTTCATCATGAAAATGCTCAGCCCTGGAACTTAATTGCCTTAAAAACCCCTTTTATCAGTGAGGCTGCTAAATATTTCTACCTGCAAAATTTAACTGTAAAGATTTCTGAAACCGAAGGAGGAAAAATCCTTGTAGAAGAGTCTTTAGCTAAACTTTTGTTAGCTCCTTTAGATATAGGTATAGCTCAATTTTCTTTTGCTTTGGACTGGAACGACCCTACATTGAATGACCAGACACAACCTACTTTGCAGGTGCAAATTAACCATGAAAAAATGGTGATCGGACTTGCTGGTCCCGATAGCTTGCTTAATCAAAATATCTCTAGTCCTCATAGGGGAAAGCTGCCTTTTACTCTTGATTTGTTTAAAGAGCCCACCTGCTTGATTATGCAAGACGAGCAAGAAGATAATTATCTTTACTTTTTTAATGCCCATGGCGAGGTATATACTCAATCTTTCAAAAAGGAAAAGCTTACATCCATTACCGCTTACGATGATGGCTTTAAAGGATATAAAGTGCAAATGCCGTTCCCCTTTGAAGATTTTCCTTGCAGCCGTACAGATAAAGAGCAAGCAGAACTCTTACGAATTGCCATAAAGTTACGGCAAGGCTTAGAACAATATTCTACTCTTTCTCCTCCCCTACAATTGCTAAAGCAAGCCGCTGATGCGTCTCATCAAGAGTTTGCAGAGGCCATAGTAAATTTTCTCCAAGCTTGGGAAAACTCCTCCTCTTTATTATTTACAGCTCCTTATTCGCCTTCATTAGAGAGGCTTTTTCATAAGCTAGACTGGAACATTCTTACACAGCAAGAGCAGTATGCCTACGGATGGCTATGCCTTTTCCTTGATGAAATTGAAAAAGAATTAGAGAAAGAAAAAAATTTTTTGCAAATTTTAATAAAGAGAAAATGGCCATTTGCACTCCCCTTTGTATCATTAGATAACAATAATATTGATCATATGATCTCTTTGTTTGCGCAGCAATTATTTGCTGTAGCTTCACAGCTACCGCCCCCTCCTAGGATGCCAGCTATGTTTCCTGCTAAAGCCCTATCCGCTTATTTAAAAGCGTACGGTATCACTTTATCTAACCTGCGCGAGCCTATGCAATCTCTGCAGGTCATCCGCTCTTACCATGCAAGCCGCTTATATTTTGATAAGGTCCTAAAAATATTATCTCCCTTAGCACCCATGAGGGCACAGCAATTGGCCCTGTTGATCAACGCGCTACCAGACAATTCTTATGCTATGGGAGAGATAAAAAAAGCTTATATAAGCTATCAAATTCAGAATAAAGAAGTAAATTTTAACTACTCGCCCTCTAAAGTAGAACTCATCACACATTTACTTTACAATGCTCCTTTAGTTACAAAAAGCCTTTCTAGCGAGGAAGCTAGAGCCCTTTCAGCTAGTTTAAACGCAGATGAGTTGATACTCACGACCCCTCTGACTTTAAAGCAAACCAAAGCTAAATCCTTGCCCAAATGGGAACATAATCTTCCTTTGCTTACCTTGGAGTTAAAAGAAGGCACTTATAAAGAGCTTATTACTCTCACCTATGATCCATACGGCAAGAAGCTTCTTTGGCCTGTTTTGAAAGGGAAGTATCTTATACGTTTTCAACCTTTATTTAGGGATATTCCTTATAAAATACGTTTACATGATGCTCGGCAAATCAATTATCCAGGTACCAGCCAGCCTTATAGCTATGAAAGTGATATTTTTATCCATGATTTAAAAAGGAATACTAAGATAGAAAAAACCCTTAGCATGAATAATATCTACCAAACGCCTGAGGGCTATCGTTTTTACTTAGCCAATCTCTCCCCGCCTACGGAAGTGGCTGTCCAACATGCACAGATTTTAGTGAATTATGATCCTGCTAAATATTGGCTCACCTACCCCGGGGTGCTGATGATAAGTTTAGGAATTGGGTTACTTTGGTGGATGCAACCCTACAAGAGACGTTAAAAGAGTCTGCAGGATTCAATCGTTGCGCCTGCCATTTGTTTCACACACCCTATCAGCTCCCTCATCATCAAGGCCGGTTTTTTTTCTATAAGCTTAAGAGCCACTTAAAAACCCGCTCAAAAAGTCTATAGTTAATCTATAAAAACCTAAACACTTTAATATATTTTTCAGCTTAGGCATGCGCATACAACATTGATTTTTATAAACATAGAGGGAGGTGAAGCGAAGAAGTTATTAAATAAGCTTTTGTGATTTAATACTTCTGCTACCACCCTGCCTCCATGTAAAGCCCTAAGAAGGCTTAACATTTTTTCTAGCAGCATTCCTTCTTCTTCGCCTTTTATTGCTTTTAGAAGCAGCTGAGTTATTAGTTTCCGCAGCCACCTTTGCTGATTTGTTGGCTGTGCTTCCATGCTGAGGTTCAGCTTTGGGTTCAGGTGGCAATTCAACTAGTTTGTTAAGAATATTTTTCTGATTAGGGTTAAGTTTAGTACGGATAAGAGATTGCTGAGCTGCCGTTAGCGTATTAAAAGTCTCAAGCGCACGGCGTCTTCTCTTTATCTTCTGATGAATATCTTCCATCGATAAAGTTTTCTCTTGCTCATTATCTTTTTCTCTCTTGTCTTCCAAAGTCTGCGCTTCTTTTTTAATGTCACCTTGAGCAGGAAGCTGGACCTGGCTTTCTACATGCTCATCGTCATTTTTGACTGCCTCTAACCTTTGTACGAGCTCTTCCTCCACTAGCTTTTCTCGTTCTATCCCCATTAAGAGTGGCTCTTGTGCGTACATGGTTGAGTTACGTGCAGAATGACTGGGGCTATCCCGCCATTCATCCAAGTTTACCGAGTTACGTGCCGAGCTATTTGTTGATCCTGGCTCGTTACTTAGCTTATTAGCCATTTGGTTAAAGGCACTTCCGAATGTTTGTAGTAAGATATCGTTTTCAGCTTCGGAATGCTCTTCAGCTTCTTGGGGAGTTACACTTTTTAACTTCATCGCTAAAATAAGGTCTAGCAAATCTTCGACATCCTTCTCCTCTTCTATGTTTGAGGGATTGATGAAGCTATTAGGTGGGAGTGGTGGGGGTGGAGGCACTCCATTACTAGGAATGGCAGGTAGAGGACGAGATTGCGTATCTGTAGATAGCGCAGCTTTTTTAGCAGCAGGCAAAGATTCAACTGCTTGAGAAGATGGTAAAGAGGTAGGGTCAGAAGGTGATTCATTTAAGCCAACTTGGGCTTGCTGCGGACCTGTAAGGTGCAATTTATCATGAATATCTTTGCAGGTTTTAGGCGAAACGATACCAGTTATTAAACAACAAATAGGAGAAATAGTTAAAAACATTACAAATTTATAGGCATGCAAAGCAACATTCATCCAGCTTTTGGAAAGATTTTCAGAGATGAGATTATAGCTTTCAAGCTTACTCCAACTTCTTCTTTTCAAAGCAGGTATTTGACCTAAGGTAGTGATATAGGTAGCAGCAGCCATTTTGATAATAAGATTAGCTAGTTGTTGGCCTGCAGAAGGCACACAAGATATTGTTGACACAAACACCCAACCACGCGCAGCTAAACGACATCTACCTGTTTCACTTAAAACAGCTTTATGGAGAGCCCAATTAGCGGGAGAGGCATCTATAGAAAAAAACTTAAGTTTAGTAACACGTGTAGCCATATGACACCTTTATGCAAAAATTTGAATACCAACGTGCATATTAATAAATACCCAAATAGTTTACAATTACAACTTTAAAAAGCCTGTTTAGAAGTTTATAGAGATAAGAGGTAGAGAAACGAGGCGGAAATTGATTTCCTATGGCTTGACAGATAAGCAAAGCCTTAACAAAAAATCTAGAATAAATAATAAAGAATACCTAGGGTATTTATAAAACACGGGAGGTATTAACCGATAAATCTTAAAGAACAGCGGGATAGTTTTTATCCAATCATTTCTAAAAGGCAAAGTCTAAGCTTTCCTCTTCACTATCGCTTTCATCTTGTGCTATAGCTAGGCGTAAGCTATTTAAGCTGCTCGTTAATAACTCTTGACATGAGGCCTTTTCTAATTGGTCTTCCTCTGAAGTTTTTTCTTTTTTTCCTAAAGCGCTATAAGAATTCTTACTTGTAGCACTCCTCATGGTACCAGATGGGTCATAAGAGCGATTTTTATTTAAAAATTCCCGGTCGAGCTCGGTATAATCAAATTGGCCATTTTGATCATCATCGCTTAGCTCCCATTCACTTTCCTCAATAGGAGATTTTTCTTCCCCTGCGGATGAAGTATTTTTCTCCTTAAGCTGCGAAAGCTTGCACCAAAATGCACCCGTCATATTTAACAAAAGATCTGGCATACTCATCGATTTATGAGCCACTAAATCTTGCTGGCTTGATTCTGAGCTTGCCACATCCAAATGAGCCCTCATTAGAGTTTCTTGGTACGGTACTGATAAACTGGAGATAGGGCTGCTGCTCTTAGTTATCTGCTTAGCTGTGGCTTGCAAAGGGCTCAGGCTAGTGTTTACATTTGCTTTAGCTGAAGCATGAGGAAGACCTGGTTGAATAGGCTTTAGCTTAACGCTAGATAAAATCTTAGGGGTTACAACAAAAGGAGCATTCAGAACTGCCGATTTTGGCTTGAGCGAGCTAGAGTTGTTAAGAGGAAGCCTCTTTACCTTTTTTAAACCTTCAAAGCCTTTTTGTGGACTAGCCTTGATAACGGTATTTGCATAAGACCGACTTACATAGGAATCAACGGAGCTATTATGGTTAGAAGGTAAAAGGCTATTTGCAGAAGAGCAATGCATGTTTACAAGAGCATCGAATGCTAAGCGATGGGAGGCTGAGCTTGCAATCAAAATCCTACCTATGATGGTAAGCTTAAAGCAAACAATAGCAGCCATGCCTGCTAAAATGCGTAGAGCAAGGCTCCTAACTTTTACCGAATACCCATCTTTTTGAAAGATTATTTTCTTACCAAAAGCTACATTAGCAAAAAAATAAAATAAATTTCCTATTTTTTCTCTTTTATCCGCCTGATGGGTAGGTCCTTCATAAATATGAAAAGCACGTGAACCCAATTGATTTATATTTCTTGCTGCCATATTGTGTCCAAATTTAAATTTATACAATAACATATTTAATATTTATAATAAAGAACTATTACAGTTAATTAATTAAAAATTGTTAATTACATTTTAAATCTTATCTTAGAACACTGTATAACTTGCTTTAAGCCAAGCTTTTCCTTTAAAGGATAAACTCATCATCTATTTGCTGCAAAAGATTATTTTCAATAAGATAGCGAAAAACAGTAGGATTTATAGGTTAAGTAAATGGATAAGGCGTGCAAAATTTATTTAGGATGGCTAAAAGCTTTTTTTTATCTTTTATTATTTTTTATATTGCTAATAATTTTGATTCCTTCCTCTTCATTGAATAGTTATGAGCTAAGCGAACTAGCTTTGAAGGAGGTGCCTACCTCTTTTAAAGGCCGATTTAGACCTTTGGAGGTAACAGCTCGCTTATGGCTTGAAGACTATTATCATCGACAATCTATCAAGTCACAGCATTATCAAGCTTTCCATAGGGTTGGGCCTTCAGCCTTATCTCTTCTTTGGCATCTTCAATTTCAGGCTCATTATCACTGGGATGACACCCCTCTTTTTTGGATTTACTCGGCCCGCTTGAAAGAATTATTAGACCTTCCCGTGAAAGATAATTATTTTACCTATCAACAGCTTCATCAAGCGATTTATGAGCGCAAAAAAACTAATCTTGCCTTGATTAAAGAATTAGTGACCTACCATTTCCTTAAAGCTTATTTTGAAGCTCCTAACTACGCCAATAGAGAAAAAATGGAGTTAAGTCATCTATCTTCTGGGCTCTGGGCTATCTTCAAAAAAGGTCAAGTTTTTATTACCGCCCATCCTAAAAATCCTCCTTGGCAATACCTTAAGCCCGGATTTATGACTTCCGATCCCAGTGAGGAGCTTACTTCTGACCATGTTAAAAAACATCGCCATCTTAACGAAGAAATTTTAAGAATTTTACAAGCTTTAAAACAGTTTTCTTATCTGAAAGGTCCTTATGCCGAGGGAGATAAGGAGTATCAAGCCCTTTATCGGCACTTAACAGCAAAAAACTTAGCCCCCTATCAAATCGCAGAATTTCTTGAGCAAGAATATCCTTTAAGCCAAAGACTAGCTTATGCGGGCACAATCCTCAAGGTTTTGCCCGCAAAAGATGGGGAATGGTATTCTCTTAATGCTCTTACCATGCATCACTACAATGTAGAAAAAAATCTATTAGAGCCTATTTCCAATTTTACTCTTTATCCTAATGAACAGTTTGAGCAGCTACGCGACCTTTACTATAAGCTTATCAAGGATTATAACAATAAAGAATATAAGCAGCAGCTAGCTAATCTACTGATGGATAATTATCATCCTCTAATTGGACAGCCTATTCAAAAGGCTTGGGGGAAATCTCTCACCTATCCTTCTATCAAAAAGTTAAGAATGGAGCATTGGTATTATCAATTACCTTTAATCGAAGCCACTATCGCTCTCTACAGCTTAGCCATTATCCTATTCTCCATTGGACTTAGCCAGAAAAAGCAAAAATTTAATAAAATTGGTTCTTGCTGTATCTTCCTAGCATTTTGTTTAAATACTCTAATTTTAGTTCTTCGCTGTCTTATTTTAGAGCGTCCTCCGGTATCCAATATGTTTGAAACCGTGATTTATGTACCATGGATCGCTGTATTGACAAGCCTTGCCCTTGCAAGGAAAATGAAAAATTCATTCATTATGTTAAGCGCATCTATCGTAGCGTTAGCTTTAATTATTATGATTAAAGTGACGGGCTTAGGAAGCAGCTTAGAAAATGTTCAAGCTGTTTTAGATTCTCACTATTGGTTAATTATTCATGTTTTAATGGTAGTAGGCAGCTACGGAGTCTTTGCCTTAGCAGGCGTTTTAGGACAGATCTACCTTTGTCAATATTTAATTCATAAACAGGAAACGTCCGAGATGCGAGAATTAGGCCAAACAATTTTGCAAGCAGTCTATGTGGGAGTTATTCTTCTTATTCCAGGTACTCTATTAGGAGGGATTTGGGCAGCTCAAAGTTGGGGCCGCTTTTGGGATTGGGATCCTAAAGAATCATGGGCCTTTATCTCTAGCTGCATTTATCTTATCTTCATCCATGCCTACACCTTTAAGCATATCTATTTCTTTGGATTAGCAATGGGGTCGATATTAGGCTTGCTAGCTATTAGCTTTACATGGTATGGAGTGAACTACATCTTAGGTACAGGATTACATAGCTATGGATTTGGAGCAGGGGGAGAAATTTATTATTATCTGTTTATTTTAGCGGAACTATTTTTTTTAATAGTTGCTGGCTATTTTCATTTAAAAGCTGTACAGGTAAAATCTTTTGAACGGAAATAAAATGATTTGTTAAAATTTTAGCATGCAACCAAAAGCCTACACAAATCCCCCAATAATAGGTTAGCTTATAGGAACCCCATGAAACATATTAAAAGTGAAAGATTAAAAAAACTTGAAGTAGAACTTAACGATCTTGAACAATGGCTTAAGCTCGGCCTCGTTCCTAAAAAGGATATGGATAAACATAAGGAAGAAATACGCGCTATTCAGACTAAGATTGAAGAAGAGAAAGAAAGGCTTAAGTTTCTAAAAGAAAGTGGCGAAGCGGAAGAATATATAGCTCCTAAACGCCCTACAGCCCGAGCAGGCTACACTGAAATGCCAACTATCCCTGACATAGATATGGGAGATACAGGGGCAGGCATAGGCGATACAGCTTTTGACATGGAGACTGATGCCATTGATGTAGAAAGCTCTGTGATTGAGGAAAAGGATGAAACTGAAGATGAAGAGGGAGCTACACGCGATGAAAATGCTGAAGAAGAGGAAGAAGAAGAGGAATCTTATTTCAGCGATCGCAATCGATGGCGCCGCGGAGGAATCATAGACCCTGATGCAGATGAATGGTAGAGTGAATAAAGAGCCTTCTCCTTTGTTAAAAATTAAGATATTCAATTTAAATGCCGCCTCCTAAAGAGCCTATTAGTCTTTATTTTCATATACCTTTCTGTACACATAAATGTGGCTATTGCCACTTTTATGTGTTACCTAATCGCCAAGAGCTAAAAGATATTTTCATGCAAGCTTTGGCTAAGGAATGGTCGTTACGCCTTCCTGATCTTATCGATAAAGAAATTGTTAGCATTTATTTTGGTGGGGGTACGCCTTCTTTATTAGGAGCAGAGTATCTAAGTGAAATTATTGAATGGATCAAACGCGATGTAAACTTTGATCCTTTAACCACTGAGGTTACCCTCGAAGCAAATCCAGAAACTATTACTTTTTCTCTTATGCAAGCTTATGCGCTAGCCGGTGTCAATCGGGTGAGCATAGGCATACAAACACTCAGCAATACTCTATTAGAAAAACTAGAAAGACAACATAGCGCAGAAAAGGCTATCGAAGCAGTTTGGACCTCCTATGAAGCTGGAATAAAAAATCTTACCATCGATCTCATGTACGACCTTCCTAACCAAACTCTAGCTATTTGGAAAGAAACGCTTTTGCAAGTAAGCCAATTACCCATCAAACATTTATCGCTTTATAATTTAACTATTGAACCTCATACTACCTTTTTTAAATATCGTAATCTTTTACTGAAAACTTTGCCAGATCCTGACTTAAGTTTACAAATGTATGAGATGGCTCAAGCAACGCTAAATAGCTGCCAATTAAAGCAATATGAAATATCAGCTTTTGCTCAAGAGGGCTTTCAGTCTAAGCATAACACAGGCTACTGGGCAGGCCGTCCTTTCTTAGGATTTGGCCCCTCAGCATTTAGCTATTGGAAAGGCAAACGTTTTCGCAACATTGCTCATCTTAAGCGTTATGCTTATCTATTGAGCAATGAGAATTTTCCTCTTGATTTTGAAGAACAGCTAGATCCTGAGGCAAGCCAAAGAGAGCTATTAACGATTCGCCTAAGAATGAGAGAAGGAATTGATTTAAAGGCTTTTCAACAAACACATGGCGCACTTAGCCAGGAGACATTACAAAATCTTACCGACTTAGAAGAGCAAGGATTTATTCATAAAGAATCAAATAGGATAAGCCTTTCCCAGCAAGGCGTTCTTTTTTATGATACGGTAGCAACCGAGCTCATCTAAACTTCTTATAAATTCTAGCGACAGCTAATCAAAAAGATGGCCGCTTTTTTCTCTATGTTGGGTAGAGGCATCTTTTTCCACCTATGCACAGGCTCTGAAACAACTCCTTGCTCAGGCATAGTCAGCTCCCAAGCGGTGCAAAGCCAAGTATCTTCTGCTAATGTATTTAATAAACCTTGAAGCATATGCATATTGCGGTAAGGAGCTTCCATAAAAATCTGAGTAACCTGGTCCGTACGCGCTAAAGTTTCTAATCGTTTAATATCTTTCAGGCGGCCTGCTTCATCCGCTTTTAAATAACCGTGGAAAGCAAAGCGTTGTCCTGAAAATCCAGAGTGTATAAGGGCTAGGAGAATAGAAGAAGGGCCATTAAAGACTTGCACGGCTATACCTGATTGGCGCGCACGACGTACAAGCTTAGAGCCAGGATCGGCTACACAAGGCAAACCTGCATCAGATATTAAACCCCAGCGCTCACCCTTACGAATAGGCTCTAATAAAAAGTCGATATCCTCTTGAGGAGTATGCTCATTATAAATAGCTATCGGCATCTCAGAGATTGCTTTTTTAGTTTTGAAACGACTTAGATAACGACGCCCTGCCTTTTCACTTTCACAAATCAATCCATCAAGAGTAGAAACAGCTTTATCTACGCTATTGGGCAAGAAAATTTCATGATAGCGATGCTCCCCTAAAAGATTAGGTAAAAGTAATAAAGCGGGTTTATTCATAGTTGTTAACCTTAAATAATAAGTTTTGCTATAAGACGCTCGATCAGATAAGAATAATCTGTTGAGCTGTTTTTGGCTGCTGTTTCAGCCTCATCTATTAAAATCATTCCTTTGCGAAAACGAGCCATCCCATAATTTCTAGCCAGCTGAATATGTCTTTCCAAAATTTGCCCTTTCATATAGCCAAATTGTTTAGACACTTCTGCTCCACTCCCCCCCTGAGCTAGAATGGTGCATACTTGAAAATCAGTTTGAAATTGGCTACGAATTTGCCTTAGCAAAATGAGCAAAGGAGTGCCCTCTTGAAGCAAAGCTGCAGCAATACGTAAAGCAGTAGAGGCATCTCGGCGAAAAAGTGCCTCACCTAGTTGCCAAATCGTTTCCGTATTTACAGAAATGCAAACTGCTTCTACATCTTCTAATGAGATCTGGCGCTTTTCGCCCACATAGCAGACTAATTTTTCTATCTCTTGGCTTAAAATTGCCTGTTCGGTACCCATTTGTTTTAAAAGCGCCTGGCTAGCAGAAGGGTTGATCTGTTTCCCATAGTGATTAATCGTTTGATCCATCCACTCTTTTAAAGACTTTTCTTTTTCCCAGGGCTTTTCTTCCGCTATTTCTAAAATGATCCCTACCCATTCACTTTTCTTATAAAAATTCGTAGAGGCATTCAAGGAGGCTGCTGTTAAAACAAGATAAACATTCTTGTTAGGATTTTCATAATAAGCCAGCAACTTTTCTGTTGCCGCTTTTAAAAGGCTCTCAGCATGGTGGATCACCACTACTCTTTTAGAAACAAAAGAATCTAAAGATTGTAATTCAGCCATAACCTTGCTTATGTCTACTTTTTCTTCGCTATAAATGCAAAGAGCCATGGGATTAGAGATTTGTTCTCCTAAAAGATGAGAAATAAGTCTTTCATAAGCTATTTTTCTATTAAACTCATCTTTACAAATAATTTTATAGACAGGGGCAAAGTGTAGGGGCGCTGCACTCTCAAGATGTTTTTCAAAAGCTTTTAAATGACTATATTTCATAGGAAAATTATTATAAAGAACTCGCCAGAAGAAGTCTACAAAGAGATGCCCATGGGAGAATGTAAGGTATAAAAAGCAAGCTTGCCACCTTTAGCTTAACAAAATTGATTAGATCTCATCGAAATAAGCTTGTTAAGTAATTTTTAACTCCTCAGCTAAAGAGGCTGCAAGCTTGCTCCTAATTTACAATTATTCGAATTTAGCTTCAGTCAAAATAGCTTCCCATGTTTTACGCGCATGCTCTAAATCTTCTGTGTGTATGGTGCTATAGCGAAGAACCGCAATTTCGTTGCCTTTCTTAATGATGCGAATCCACTCATGTTGAGTATTATCGGGAGAATTTCCATTAATCCACCATTCCCCTAAAAGGCTATTTATTTTTTGCACACTCACTTTAGATTCTACTTTTGCATTCGCATAACGTCTTTGCAGCTGCGTGATGAACTGAGAGAAATATTCAGCAGGAGTAATATCGATATCAGTCATTTCAGTCACAGAAAATAGCTCGGTTGCATTCTCGGGCTGCTCATTTTCAAGAATGTATTGGGTAATTTTCATTTGCTCTTGAGTATCCTCTGTAGCTAATTTCCATAGACGTCCATCAGCTTTCAAAGAATATTGAATCTTTTCTCGGCTTCTTTCTGCTTCTTTTGCTTGGTTGTCTGCATGGTGTGATTCTACTCTTGGCTCCTTCTTGCAAGCGATAAGGGAAAACGCTAAAGTTAAAGGGAGGCATACAACTGTTACATATCTAATCATTTTCATTGGAATATCTCCTAGTATTAAGTAAAATTAGACTCTAATGATATATCCAAACTCAAGAATATATGCAATCAACATCCTTATCATGTAGCCCTATCGGTTATTTTTACACTTCAGAAAAAGAACGCTACTCCTTGCCCAAGCAAGCAGGTCTATTTAAAAATAATAAAGGAAAAATAATCTTAAACAGGCACCAAAATTTTGAGCAGGCTTTACATGATTTAGCGGGCTTTAATAAGATATGGGTCATTTTCTGGTTTCATCGTAATCACCATTGGAAGCCAAAAGTTTTAACGCCCCACGGCCCTCCTAAGCGCGGGCTTTTTGCTACTCGCTCTCCTCATCGACCTAATCCTTTAGGGTTAAGCTGCTTGGAAATTACTGGGGTAAGTCAACTTGAGATAGATGTCGTTAAGCATGATTTGCTAGATGGCACGCCTATTTTAGACATCAAACCTTATATTGAATATGTAGATGCTTGGACAGATATCCAACAAGGGTGGCTAGAGTCTTGTAAGAAAAAAAGCCCTTATCCAATTATATGGGAGGAAGAAGCCCTTGCGCAAGTAAGCTTTTTAAACAACCGATGTAGCTTTAACTTTCAAGAAGAAATTAATTTTAGATTGGCAACACATCCCTACCCTTCTTCTAACAATCGTATTCTTCATTGTAAAGATAATGATTATCTACTCGCTTATAAAACGTGGAGATTCTTTTTTAGAATTACCTTACCCTATATCCACGTTATAAAAATTGGTACAGGCTATGACAGAGAAACGATCAAGGGTGAGAAGAAATCTGCCTGGAATGATGTAGATTTACATCGAGAATTTCTAAAAAAATTCACTTTAAGTGAACTTTAATTTCTTTTTACTTGGAGCTTAATTCTTAATCCCTTAACATCTGGATGAAAAATAGTTGAGTAAGAGTATGGCAGTATTAGAATTTAAGCAGGAGACACACCTATCCCCTTCAAAAGGGCATAGGAAGCGCTCTACCGATTCTTCTTCTGCCACCTTGCAGTCTTTTGAAGAAACCTATAAAACTTCTTATAGCCATGGCCTAGAAAATATTTATGCCTTAGAAAATGTCGATATCAAATCAATAAGGCGTATAGAAACGCTTTCTCCAAAGGTCTCTCCTCCCTTAAAAAGCAAAAAAGAACTTTTCATAGGTGAGGAAGATGAATTAGACCTAGGAGAGGAGTTTAGAGGCTGGATACCCTCTTTCACCACAAAAGTTCCCATCCAAATTTTAGAATTATCTAAATATATTGAAAAAGCTCTTCTTGAAAATGGTAAAAAAACAATAGGGGATCTAACAAAAGCTTCTATAGATGACCTTGTTTTTTTACGTGGAATAGGCCAAGGACATGTTGAAGAAATTAATTGCAAGTTAAACAATTACCTAGAAAGTCGCGCGCTTGGCAAATGCAAAAAAGTAGATTTTTTAGCTTGGCTGCAAAGTCTAGTCGCTACGCAAGAACGGAAAAAAGCTTATGCACTTTTGGAACCCTATAATTTAACCGAGCTTTTTGTCCTCTCCCCTAGCGAAAAAGTAGAACTGCGTCAATTGAGTTTAGAAAAAAAGCAAGACTGGATCCAAGAAGTGGTAAGTAAAATGGCTACTCCTCTGCAAAAACAGAGGGTCTTTGAGGATATGCAGCTGATTTTTAATGTATTTTTTAAACCCTGGATTCGCCGTCGTGGCGGCATAGCCACTCGCCATGAACTTATCGAACGCATGCAACGTATCAGCGCCAACAAAGCGATGAGTATAAGCGTAGTTAACTTTCTGCAAAACCACTTTTTTGATCGTAAAGATTGTATTTCTTTATTCCTACAAGAAATTGAGGAAGAAATCTATGCTTGCGATAACCACAGCATGCATGAATATAAAGAAATAATATCCAAAGCTCTTTCTTATTTTTATAAGCCCTCTATTCACTATCGATTACCAGAGCTAATTACCTTGGTAGAAAAAGAATTGGCAAAAACATGGATAGGATACCAAGAAGGTTACGTGGAAAAGGTTATACGCTTATCCCCCACTTTTTGTATTATTAGAGGTTCCTCGGGACAGTTAGAAGTTTATTGCCGAAAAATTTCTTTATAATAAAGGTATCGTTTCTTCTTAATTATAAGGCAGTAAGGTCTTTGTGATTAGTCCACCTTATGCAGATGCAAATTTTTTTGTAAATTTTGCAATCCTTGATAAGCCATTTAGTTGGCTTTAAGGGTTAACGTATATTTTAGAGCAAAGCGAGTTATGCGGGGGGTTAATTTTAAAAAATTCAAGCTTGCAATAAGCGCTAAGAGTGCAAAAACATGGTTTCATTGAGAACAAATAATGTCGGTGAAAGCCTTCTCAAGGCTAGCATTTTGCTTTATCGATTTACGATACTCATAATTGCCGCCATTGGTGGTAGATTTCATAGCTTCAGTCAAAATCATGATTTGGATCGTTAATTGCAGTAGGGAGAATGCGTATAGAGCCGCCTTCGCATTTTGAAGATCGTTGCGATTAAAGCTACAGGGAAAGATAACTCTTTAACTCACATAATCCTCTTATCTCCATCTTTGAAATTTAACTCCCTCCTTCCCCAACTGAAACTTAACCTACTGATTTTTAAAACCTTATAAAAGTTAATTCTTAAACTTAAATTTTATAAGCTTGCCAGTAAGATTCAACTTATTGTCCGGAGGGAATAGCATATGCTTTCAAGGCATACTCAATGGCTTTTTCTAAATTCCTTTGACTCTGATAGATTATCGACAAATTGGTATAAAGGATTATCATCTTAGGATGTTTTTCTCCAAGCAACTTAAGACTCATTGTGGCAGCCTGATTGACATACGTAGCGGCTTTTTCTAACTTTCCTTGATGATAATATGTCATCCCTAAATTGTGGTAATAAACAGCCACCATTGGGTGATTTTTGCCAAAAATTTTAAGACTAATATTGAGCGCTTTCTTGGCAAATTCAGCAACCTTTTTTGTATTCCCGATAGCTTGGTAAATCGCCCCCACATTATTGTAAAGAATTGCCATGTTGGGATGGTTTTCACCAAATAGTTCAAGATTGATAACGAGTGCTTGATTGAAATACTCGGTAGCTTTCTCTAAATTTTTTTGGTCTCTATAGATTATTCCCAAGTTATTGTAAATAATCGCCACTTTCGGATGATTTTTATCTAACAACTTAAGAGTAATAGTAAGGGCTTGATGAACGTATTCAGCAGCTTCTTTTAGCTTCCCTTGATCATAATAGAGCATTCCAAGGTTATTGTAACGATCTGCTAAAGTAAAATGCTTATTACCAAATAATTTAAGATCAATAGCAAGCGCTTTCTTGAAGCACTCAGCGGCCATCTCTAAATTCATTTGATCTTTGTAAATAGTTCCTAGATTATTATAGCAGGTTGCCGTAGTAGGATAATTTACGCCAAATAACTTAATGACAATGTCAAGCGCTCGAATGGCATATTCCGCGGCTTTTTCTAAGTTCCCTTGGTCCTGGTTAATGTGTGCTAGATTGCCGTAATCTTTGGCGACCCGGGAATGATTTTCACCGAATAGCGTGTGATTGATAGTAAATGCTTTCTTGAAGCACTCAGCGGCCTTTTCTAAATCCCCTTGGTCTCTGTAGATCGTTCCCAAATTGTTATAATCTCTTGCTATCTTTGGATGGTCTTCACCGAATAGTTTAAAATCAATGTGGAGTGCTTGGTTAACACATTTAGCTGCTTTTTCTAACTTTCCTTGTTCAACGTAGATCATTCCTAGATTGTTTTGATCGGTTGCTACAGTAGGATGACTTTCACCAAACAGCTCGAGCTCAATAGAAAGCGCTTGATTAATACAATCAGCGGCTTTTTCAAAATTACCTTGTTCCTGATAGACCGTCCCTAAGTTGTTATAACAGATTGCTACCATAGGATGATTTTTACCAAAGAGCTTAAGTCTGATAGCAAGCGCTTGCTGAATAGACTTAATGGCCTTTTCTAATTTCCCTTGTTCATGGTAAATTGACCCTAAATTATTATAATAAATTGCAATAAAGGGAGAATCTTCGCCAAAAAGCTTAAAGTCAATGTCGAGTGCTTGATTGATAAGATCAGCGGCTTTTCTTAATTTCCCTTGTTCTTGGTAAACCACACCTAAATTGTTATAGCTTTTTGATAAGCTAGAATGATTTTTATCAAACAGCTTAATTTTAAAAGTAAGAGCTTGCTTGGCGTACTTAGCAGCCTTTTCTAGTTTCCCCTGGTTTAAATAAATGGCACCAAGAGAATGTAATACTTCAGTATTTTTTGAGTTTTCTCGCAGAGCTTTAAGGTACCAATCTTTTGCTTCTTCTTGCTGAAATAATCTTAAAGCTATCTCTCCTCGAATTTGGGGCGAGCAATCATTCAAAGATGAAGATTTAAGCTTGCTTTCATTACCTAATAAAAACTCTTGAATAGCTTTTTGGAAAGGAATAAAAATACGGTAAATTTTTTTTATCTTTTTTAAAGCCTCTCGATTTAAAGCAAAGTGCTTTTTAATAAGTTCAGAATCCTCAAAGCCAAAAGGTTTAATTAAAGGATTCATCATCTCTTTTTGAGCTTGATAATGCGAATAGGTTTTAAGTCGCATAAATAAAGCTATGCTCATCCATTTTTTTAAATTTTTGGCTGCAGCTATTGTTAAAACACTTTGTTTGTTTAGCTTCTCAATTCTATCAAAAGTATTCGGGTCTTCTATCCCTGTAATGAGGGCTAGTCTGTCCAAAGCCAAATGAGGAAAGCGATAGAAATCATTTTTGACTTTAAAAAGCATTCCTTGGCTTCCTAAATTACCTAATCCTGGATCGAAAGTAGCCATATCCACTTGAGCTAAATGATACTTGGCTAAGTAATCTCTAAGATTAAGGCCTTTTTGATAAGGGGTATCAAGCTTTTCTTGAATTTTTTGTCTATATTGCTCTATTAGCTCAGGATTACCTAGTAAAAGAGTGAAAGATAGAAGTTCCATAGGAAGATGAGGCTCTTTTTCATGCCACCATTGGCCTTTTTCATCTTTAGCTATATATTGAGCCATCTTATCAGGGGTTTGAATAAGTTCGAATGTCTTGAGATTACCAAAGGGAGTTTTACAGCCTTTTCCTTCTACGCCCGCTCCATCAAAGGCAAAACCTCTTGGAGTTAAGCCATCAAAAAAATCTATGGCTTTTAGGCAAGGAATGTTTAAAGCAGGAAGAATGGTTTCTCCTAAATTAATGATTTTCAAATGAATCAATGCGCTCAGGCGCTTAAAATACTCCCTATTTTTTGAGGTATCCTCTTTTATAAGAATACCAAACTCTAAATCGGAATAAGGAGTCATCTCTTCTCTAGCTAAGGAACCAAAGCCTATCATAGCATACTCGCAAGGCTCAGCTCCTAAGATGTTAATACTTTGCTTTACAAGCATTTCAAAGAAAGCTTTTATCTGTTGAGAAATCTCACCATAAAGCTCTCTGACCACCTGGGGAGCCGGGGTCTCAGGTAAGGATTGGATTTCTTTCTCTATTTTACTTCTGAAATCCTTTAATTTTTGTCGGTTTCCTTCAAATTGGTTTCTTAGTAAATCATAGTTTAAAGTTTTTTGCTCATACAGTTGGCTAAGTAGGCTTTGAATTTTAGCAACCTTTTCTTTAAGAATTTCATGCCTCTCGACGGAAGAAAGATGCATAGCATAATTGTAAAGCCCTGCGGCTTGAAGAAGCGTTTCAGAGGTTTCTTTTACACCATAGATATCCCCTAATTTTTCTATGCAAAAGCCTTCTTGAATAGTAATGTTTTGTTGTGCAGGATCTTGAATATGATCTTTATCTCGAACAATAAGTTCTAGAGCTAGCGTATAGGCTTTTTCTGCTTTTTCAATAGTATCTTTTGATAAAAAGCTATTACTTTCTAGAATTTCTCTTAATTCATCATCTGTTAAGTTATCAAAAGAAAGAAGCAGCTGTTCATAAATTTTTGAAGACAAAGGAGTGAAGGAAGGGGAATTCTTAAAAGTTTCTTTCTTATTAACAGAGCAAGGCAGCTGTTGTATAGGAGGAAACTTAAATTTAAAATCTGTTATATAAAGCCTTTTCCATAAATCAGTCGCTTCTACAATTTGTTTCCATTCTTTACACACAAGTCTTAAGCTGCATAAGTCTTGCAGGCTAAGTTCCGCACATATTTTTAAATCTATTTTTCCATATCTAATCGAATTTTCTAAAGAACTAGAAGAATTTTCTTTTTTCGTCTTTAATTCAGAGCGCACAACAGGCTTAATAGGTGAACTATCTGAAATCATTTATGTTAGCTGCCTTTTGTAGTATGTTAGTTTGATCTAACTACAAGCAAGTATGCATTTTTATCAATGAACTTTCAACTATCCTTTAGCGTGTCTTTAAAAGCAAAAGAAACAATAGTGTTGCCTTACTATTTAGCTTAATCACTTTTTTATAATCAAGCATTTGCATGGCATTCGACAAATCAATACTGTTTTGTCTTTTTTTAAGATATACGAAATAATGTTAAGTATCTATTTTAGCCTATTTTATCGTGATTAAGTCAGCCTAATGAAGGAATAACTTGATTGCCAACTGTTTCTTTCAAAACATTTTGAGGATATTAATATACGTCTTTACAGGTTGGCATTGATTGCTGTTAAATCTATATACTGGCTACCGCTCATTCTGAGCCTAACTTTAAAAGCTTTCTCATTATATTTGGTTGCTTTTTTTCCTTTTCCTTGAACTTGATAAATTTTCGCTAGAGTTGCATACATAATTGCTATTAGGAGATAAATTTTTACTTAAAAGACTAACATCATTTTTGAGGACCTTCTTAATGCACTCAATTACTCGTTTCCAATCTTCTTGTTATAGAGTGTTACCAAGTAGGCAGCAATTATCGCCATATCCTCACCATTTTCTTTATGATCTCTATAAATGTTAAGTGCGTACATAGCATATTTAGCTGCTTCATGTAGTGTTCCTTGAGCAGTGTAAATCGATAATAGATTAATGTAACGTTTTCCAACACGAAGGCTATTTTCTCCAAAAAGATTGAGGTCGATTTTGAGGGCCTTTTTAATATACTCAGCTGCCTGATTTAAATAATCTCGCTCTTGGTAAATGAGTCCTAAGTTATTATAAGTAGTAGCAACACCCGGGTGGTTTTCTCCATATAAATTACAAAAAATTTCGAGAGATTTACGAGTATACTCGATGGCTTTTACTAATTTCTTTCGGCTCTGATAGATTTGACCTAAATTGCCATAATTTTCTGCCACAAAAGGATGATCTACACCAAAAAAATTAAGATTTATTTTTAGCGCTTTCTTACAATATTTAGTTGCTTCATCAAAATTTCCTTGCCCTAGATAGATTGTTCCTAAGTTGTTGTAATCTGTTGCTGTTAAAGGATGATATTCACCATAGTAGCTTTGGTCAATTGCTAGAGCTTTCTTGACATATTCTGCTGCTTTTTCCAACTCCTTTTGATCTTGATAAATCATCCCTAAATTATTATAGTAGGTCGCTACGTTGGGATGATTTCCCCCATACAGGTGAGCATGGATTTCAAGTGCTTTCTCAAAATACTCATTTGCCTGTGTTAACTCTCTTAAGGCGAGGCAAATTCTTCCCAAATTATTATAGTCTCTTGCGATATGTAAATGATCCTCAGGGAGAAACTCAAGATCAATTTTAAGAGCCTTATCAGCATATTTTTTAGCTTCATTTGATTCCCCCTGCTCTACATAGATATCTACTAAGTTACTATAGTCGGTTGCTATTCTAATAGGGTTTTCCCTAAAGTCTTTAATATCAACTTGAAGCGCTTGATGGATATATTTAGCCGCCTGATCTAAATTTCCTTGAGCAAGGGAGATACACCCTAATGCAGTTAGTATGTCAGAATCTTCAGAGGCAGCGTCTTTTGCTGAAAGATAATGCTTCTTTGCCTCTTCGTATTGAAGCAGCCTTAAAGCTATATCTCCATCCATTTGAAACAAGACCTTATCTAAAGTAGCAGATCTAAGTTCCTCTTCACGTCCTGCTAGAAACTCTTGCGAGGCTTCGTGGAAAGGTATGAATATACGGTAAATTTTCTTTACCTTTGCTAGGGCTTCATGATCTAAAGCAAACTGGTTTTTGATAAGTTGTGGATCTTCGAATCCGAAGGGCTTAATGAGAGGATTCATCATCTCTTGTTGCGCTTGACAATGCGAGTAGGTTTTAAGGCGCATAAATAGCACTATGCTCATCCACTCCTTTAGCTTTTCAGCTGCGCTGTCACTGATAATTTCTTGCTTATTTAATTGGTCAATTCTAGTAAAGGTATCCGACGCTTTTATTTCTTTAAGGAGGGCTAGCCTGTCTAATGCCAGATGAGGAAAACGATAGAGATCATTTTTAACTTTAATAAGCATCCCATGCTTTTCTATGTCGAGCATCCAGGGATCGAAAGCCTTCATATCCTCTTGAACTAAATGTTGCCTGGCTAAATATTGACGGAGATTAAGGCCTTTTTGATAAGGCGTATTAAGGTTTTCTTGAACTTTTTACCTATATTGCTCAGTTAGCTCCTCCGTGCCTAGCAAGTGAGTAAAGGTTAAAAGTTCCATAGGAAGATGACGTTCTTTCTCATGCCACCATTCCTCATCCTTATCTTGGGCAATATATTGGGCCATTTTTTCAGGTGTTTGGATAAGCTCAAATGTTTGGCGATTGCCAAAGGGGGTTTTACAGCCTTTTCCTTCTGCTCCTTCACCATCAAAAGCAAAACCTCTGGGCGTAACGCTATCAAAAAGATTAGCCTCTTTTATGCAAGGAATGTTTAAAGCAGGGAGAATGGTTTCTCCTAAATTGATGACTTTCAAGTGAATTAGATTTGTAAGATTCCTAAAATACTTCTTATTTACATCGCTATCTTCTTTTATAAGGATGCCAAATTCTAGGTCGGAATAAGGAGTCATCTCTTCTCTAGCTAATGAACCAAAGCCTATCATCGCATATTCACAAGGCGCGGGGCCTAATACATCAATCGCCTGATCTACTAGAAAGCTAAAAAAGCTTTTTATACGCTGTGCAATACCTCGATAGAGCTCTCTTACTTGTTGGGGGGAAGGAGTGTCTGGTAAGCTTCGAATTTTTTTCTTTATTCTTCTTCTATGCGATCTCAAGGCTAGACGATTACTCTTAAATTCTTTTGTTATTAAAGCTTCATCTAAATGTTTTCCTTTACAGAGTTGAGCAAGTAAATCGTGGACCGTTAGAAGCTTTTCTTTAGTAATTTCCTGCTTATCGGCTGAAGAAAGACGCCTAGCATAATTGTAAAGCCCTGCAGCTTGGAGAAGCGCTTTAGAAGTTCCTTTTTCAGCATAGATATCCCCTAATTTTTCTATACAGCCAACTTCTTGGGCTAGCTTTTTAGTATCTACAACTTCTTGGAGGGGACCATCCTTCTGAGTAACGTGTCTTAAAGCGAGACGATAAATATTTTCTGCTAAAGGGTGTTTTTCAACTACCTGTTTCCATTCTTTGCAGACCTGTTTAGCTCGGCACCAGTCTTGCAATCCCAATTTCTCAAATATCTTAAAAAAAATTTCTATATATGGTGGATCCGTTCTTTCGTGATTAAGAGCTTCATTTTTTATATTTTTAAATGCAGGAAATATGCAAGCATGCATGCATAGATTGTCTAGACTCATGAATTATCCATTTTATTTAATTTTATTGAGAGTTCAAATAGGCATACAAGATTGCTTACAGCTCTCTTGATACCCCTCTCACTTAGCAAGATGAATAGCGATTGTGATGCTGGATCTCTCCGCCCGACTAGCCGATTCATTAGCAGGGTTAATCACTTGTACATTATTCATTAATTACAAAAAAGCTTTCTTTAAAAAAAGTATTAATATTTTGCTTAGGCGCTCACAGATTTTCTATTTAGCTCAGGTGCTATATTAAAGCCGCTTACTAATGCTACTTTTTCACCTTTAAATTGTTAGGATAGCATAACTAGGCATGCAAAAAGGCGCCCTTATTTTTCAATTAAGCTTAGGATTTCCTCCCCCTTTGCTTGCCAAGTCCTTCTAAAATAATCAGTTTACTTTCATAAAAACACTCCGGAGAGTAACTTGAGTACTTGTAAATCACTATTAATAGCTTCTACCGCGGGATGATGGATATCATGCATTGCAATACTACTTCTAAGCGCCTTTTTAGTATATTCAGCTGCTAGTTTTATATTTCCCTGCCTTATATATATATTGCGTAGATTAAGATAATCTTTAACTATCTCTGCATGATTTTCTCCATAAAGTTTAAGATCAATTAATAGAGCTTGATTGATATATTCAGCTGCGATCTCTAATTTCCCTTGCTCGTAATAAATCATTCCTATATTGCTGTAATCCAATGCTAAAGTAGAATGATTGGCATCACAAAGCTTAAGGTCTATAGTGAGTGCTTTTTTGACATATTTAGCAGCTTTTTTTAAATCACCTTGCTTTCTATACATTATTCCAAGCTCATGGTATCCTGCTGCGACATCAGGATGATTTTTACCAAAAAGTTTAAGTGCAATATCAAGCGCTTTATTCACACACTTAATCGCATTTTTTAAATCACCTTGCTTTTGATAGCTTCGCCCCAGATTGTTATAATCAATAGCTAGCGCAGGGTAATTTTCACTAAAAAGACCAACGGCGCATGCTTCCTCGCCATACTTAATCGCCTTTTCTAAATCCCCTTGATCTCTGTATATTAATCCCAAATTGTTGTAATCTCTTGCCACATCGGGATGATTTTCCCCATAAAGATTAAGGTCAATAGCGAGTGCTTTCTCGGTATACACAGCAGCCTGCGCTAAGTTCTCCTTTTCTAAGTAAATTGCTCCTAAATTGTTGTAATAAGTTGCAACCGTAGGATGATCTTCACCAAAAAGTTTAAGTCCAATGGTGAGAGCTCTCTTGACATATTTAAACGCCTTTTTTAAATTTTCTTGCTTTTGGTAACTTAGTCCCAGATTGCTGCAATCTCTTGCTATGGTAGGATGGTTATCACCATAAAGCTTACGGTTAATGGTAAGCGCTTTTTTGCTATACTCAATTGCCTTTTCTAAATCCCCCTGCCTATGATAAATTGTTCCTAGATTGTTATAATGAGTCGTCACTATATGGTGATTTTCATCAAATAGCTTACGACTTATAATAAGCGCTTTCTCGCTATACTCAATTGCCTCTTTTAAATTTCCTAGCTCTTGGTAAATGATTCCTAAGTTGTTAAGTTCCCTTGCCACGGTAGGATGATCTTCACCAAAAAGTTTAAGATCAATAGCAAGCGCTTTTTTGGTATGCTTAGCTGCTTTCTCTAACTTGCCTTGTTCTTGATAGACTTGGCTTAAGTTATTGTAATCGATTGCCACATCAGGATGATTTTCTCTAAAAAATTTACGGTCAATATCAAGCGCTTTTTTGCTATACTCTGCCGCTATTTTTAACTTGCCTTGTTCTCGATAAATGATTCCAAGAGTACTTAAAACGTTTGAACTTTGTGGATTTGCTTCTTTTGCTAGAAGATAGTATTTTATTGCTTTTTTATGTTGGAAAAGCCTTAGGGCTATAGCACCTTGATTTTCTAAAGAGTTATCTTCCAAATCAGAAGAATTGAGACTATTTTCATTGCCTGCTAAAAAATCTTGCACTGCTTGATAAAAAGGAATAAAGATACGATAAATACTCTCTATTTTTTCTAAAGCTTCATGATCTAAAGCTAACTGCTTTTTAATAAGGACAGGATCATCAAATCCAAAAGGTTTAATTAGAGGATTCATCATCTCTTGTTGCGCTTGATAGTAAGAATAGGTCTTAAGTGTCCTAGACAGTACTTGACCTGACAAACATGAGTTACCTGGCAGGTACTATTTCTGTCAGTTGTAACTTATCTAACATCTTTTCTTGCGCAAGATGTTTTGCATCTAAGAATGTTTGTAATGGCGTCTTGCCAAAACAATACTTTCCTGTATGTGTTCTCTCGTTATTATACTCATTCATCCATTTATCCACATCCTCTTGTAATTCTTCAACATTTTTAAACACTTTCTTCCTAAAAGCTGTGGCATAAAATTCGTTCTGGATGGTCTGATGAAACCTTTCGCAGATTCCATTCGTTTGAGGGTGCCGAGCTTTAGTGCGAGAATGGTCAATGTCTTCAATGGCCAGATAAAGTTCATACTCATGATGCTCTCTTGCTCCACAGTACTCTGTACCACGATCGGTCAATATTCTTAAGACACGAATATCTTGCTCTTCAAACCAGGGAATGACTTGGTCATTCAGCATATCCGCTGCTACCAACGCATTTTTTCTATCGTATAGTTTGACAAAAGCTACCTTAGAATAGGTATCGATCACTGTCTGTTGATAAATGCGTCCCACACCTTTA
>NZ_VJOT01000029.1 GCF_011087585.1 Neochlamydia sp. AcF84 | reverse complement strand
ATATCAAGAAGATCAAGTTTCATTTTTTTCTCCTCTTTTCAAAGAAAAAAATATACCTCTAGAATAATTTTTTCAACTCATCTGTGCGTAAGGTGAGTTTATAAGATAACCTCTAATAGGCTTTGAAATTTGCATGTTCAACCCTTTGAAAGCTGTTACTTTACTTCTAAGGCTCTTTTTATAAAGCAAGCGATTGCATCCGGAGCAAATCCACAAACTATCAATAATGCTAAAGACTAGACTTAGGTTTTTTATCTCTTTTAGGCAAAAAAAAGAGCATAAAAATAGTTTTTAAAGTTTAGGGCTAGGAATTTAAAAATTAAAGAAATGAATAATTGTAAACTATATTTTTCTAATTAACATTTTAGCCGTTTTTATTCTAGTAACTCGTTTAGTTTTTCATTAATTAAAATCATATTTTCTTCAGTTAACTTTAAACAACAATGCCCGCCTTCTTCTACCATTATCTTTTCACTTTGCTTTTCTAAAGGTAAGCTCTTCCATTCTTCTTTCTCTTCACTTTCACAATCATCGGGAAGAAATCCATAAGGGATGTATAAATGTGCCTCCTCTTCCTCTTCAAAACATATAAAAACTTCCTGACATCTATGCTCTTTAGCAGCAAAAATGATGTATAGAAAAAGCAGCTCTTCTACTAGAGAGTTTTCCTTTTTAAGTTTATGAATTTGTAAAGTATTGATTCCGCACCTGTGAGTTTCGGGATTATACCAATATTCGATGGCACCCAATAATGCGGTGGTATCTAATCCTGAAGTTATTACAATCATTGGATAACAGATGATAAGTGCATTGGAATAATAATCTTTTGCCTCGGAAGGAGTTGCAGGACGGATTAAAAGATTTTTAGCATTTAAAAGAGGCATAATAAAGCTAGAAAAGCAGGGAATATTGTTCCACGTGTTTGTGGAGGATAGGTAATAATGGTGTTGCAAAAGGTTAATTTCCTGAAGCTTAGATAATAAGGTGGTCGCTAAAGGGCTGTCGGAAATTTTTATAGATAAAGAAGAGAGGGAAGGCCTTGTAAGCTTTAAAGGCTCTAGGCTGTGTTGAACGGTAGCGTTAATTTTTGAATGATCGGTTGTAGTCTCCTTTAGCTGGCTCTTCTTTGGAAGCTCTATATTCGGTAAATTAGGCGGGTGAGAGAAAGTAGGAGTTAAAGAATGCGTATTCATATAAAGTTTTATTTCATTAAATTAATACCGCTCTAATTAGATCTTAAGGTCTTTTATGAGATATTCTTAGGTGCCTTATAGGTGTCTAGGGAATACTTAAAGCAACGAACTAAAAAAAATTGTAGCCGACTTAATAATTTTAAATAAATATTTTTTTATTCTTCTTGAGAAATCCATTCTTGATAAGGTCTAGAGAATAGAGAATGTGCTTTTGGTTGCCAATTTTCAATCATATTAGCTGCATTTAAGGGGTATGGGCGGCAAACCCATTGAAGATATTTATTATAGATAGGGTTAAAGCTATCATTCAAAGATTGATGCATAGAGGCTTGAATTCTCTGATGATCGTGAAATACTAAATCGTATAGCCATTCTTGTGTGAGAGGGGATACATTGTGTAGGCTTTCAAAGTAATATTCTAAAATATGTTCTAGCTCTAAAAAAGCATGGGGAGAATAAGCTTTTTTAATTTTACCGCTTTTTGAGCATAATAGCTGTTTTTCCAAAGGAAGGGAATAATGATCGATAAGGCAGCTAAGAATAATAAATTCTCCCCAGGGCTTAAGGATATCATTTTTGTTGCCGCTAATGTTGGCAATTAACCCCTGCTCAGAAACTTCACTTAAACTCCCCACAATTTTTATACGTACTCGATCTTTATAATAAATTTCTAGAGGAGGAAGCTTCCACCCTTTCTCGTCCTGGACAGGAAAATGATAGCGTTCATGCAAGGTTATCTCAAAAATTTTGCTCACATCAACGTTAAGCTTGGAAAGAGTTTCGTGGTATTTAGCGATTGTGCTATGGATATAAGAAAGGGCTACTTGCTTGAAAAGGCCTAAAGGAAATTTTCCTTGTCTTTCCGCCTGGATGATCGCCTCATTAACACTGTTTTTTAAAGAAGCTTTTTTAAAATCTAACATTTGCAAATGATTGACCACAAAAGACTCTTCTGTTTGCAAACAATGATCTTCTTCTCTTAAAAACATTCCCAAGTTTTTGTTAAAAAAACTTTTAATAGGATTTTGGAGAGCAGTTTTGAGATGATGTATCTCTAGGACAATTTCAGGAAAATTAAACTCCACTTTCACTTGCGGAGTAAAATCGTGAAGAAACTGATGACGACCTTTTTTGTCAGCAAGATAATAACTTGAGGCTAATTGATAATCATAATAAGAGTAATTCGGAAGATGTCTTTCTGCAGAGAAGTATTGGTAATCAAAGGAGCGGTAAGGATGGGTATAAGTAAGAGTAGGCGAAACTTTACCTTTTGCATGCACAAAAGCTTGATCTATATAATGGAAAAGCTCGGTCACTACAAGAGAAGGGGCCTGATCTTTTCCCTCGTCTCCTGTGTAATGCGTATAACTTAAAATAAAATAATTTCTGGCTGATAACAGCGCTTCTAAAAATAGATAACGGTCATAATCATTGCGGGTAGGGCAGTAGTCGCAGGTCTTGCTTTCTTTCATTAAATTTAAAGAAGAACTATTTTCATTACGTGGAAACACGCTTTCATTCATGCCTATTAAAGCAATAACTTTAGCAGGTAAAGAACGCATAGGTAACATCGAACAAAATTTAACAGTTTGCAGATGGTTTTCTTGAAAAGTAAAATGCCGGTGATTTAGGTAAGTCTCTAAATGCTTTTTTAAAGCATCAAAGCAGACTCTATGATCAGGAAGCCAACAGGCTGCTTGGGTAAAGGCTTCTAATTGATTAAATAAGTCTTCGTTTTCTTCCTCTTCTGTGTCGTTGTCCACAAGATAGGTATAGATAAGGCGTTGTAACTCTAAAATCCATTCCTGATAACTTTTTTTTGTACCATCGACCAAGCTTTTTAAGTCTTTTTTTAAAGCTCGCATGAGAGCGATCCATTTTCCTAACAAGATTGCTTGGCTAGTTTCCACATGATTAGGGCGAATCAAAGCTGTAGAATCTTTAGGCAGCTGATCCATAGCTAAACCTAAGAGTAAGCAAGCAAACCCCCCTTCCCAAGTCCCTTTGAGGGTGTCTTCAACCATGTTTTGGCAATGCCTTTGCTGGAGAAGCTCATTACGATGAAGTGCATCTCCCCCCCAGTGGATCCCTACATCTTCCAACCAGGTGCGTATTTGCAAAACTTCCTCAGCAGAGATTTGGTGCTTTTTTTGAAAGGTCGAGAAATTGAATAAATATAAAATGTCTTCGGCATCCCAGCGGCCCGAAGGAAGACTAAGCAGATGCCAAAACTGTTTAGTAAGCGAATCTTCAGCAAGTGCATGCATGTCGAGTAGTTGGTAATCTAATCGAGGATTTTGGGCGCCGAAAACTTGTCGAATATAAGGAGCATAGACAGTGATATCAGGGGCCATCACGATAATATCAGAGGCCTCTATATCCCCTTCTTTTTTAATAAGTTCTAAAAGGTTGTTATAAAGAATTTGAATTTCTCGTTGTCTTGTGGGAGCGCAATGAAGTTGAATAGAAGTATCGTTAGAAATAAGGATTTTTTTGGCATTTTCTGGATTACGCATGAACAGTAAATCAGCTTGAATATAATCTAAAAGATGGGGGGCATGCTTATTTGCTTCCCAGATTAAATTATCATCGAGGTAATCAGAATAAATCTCTTCCATCTGCAGACACTGAGGCAGAGCATACTGAGCATAAGTTTCCTGCTCCTTTTGTTCTAGTAACTCAGACATTTTACGTCCTAGCTTGCCCCAATTGGCTAACAAAAAGTTTTTATCGCGTAAGTAGTTTTCTAGCTCTTGCTGCTCAGAGGAAAGAACCTTTTGCTTTTTCCAAAATTGCTGTATTTTTTTTGCTTCTTTTTCAGATAAAATATCGCTCCAAAATATAGAGCAGGGAGATAGTAAATAGTAATTAACAGAATATTGCTCGGCTATTTTTTCAAAGAGTAAATAATCACTATTAGCCATAAAGCTAATTGAAAAAAGATGAACTTGAAATTCGATGAAGGAATCGTTAGCCAGAATAGGCTCGTGATAAGAACAACTCCAGTTGTTATCCTGGGAGGAAAAGAGTGACTGCCAGAGATCTTGCTGCCATCCTTGCTCATCAGTGTTCCATTTGTCGACCATTGCTTTCCCATATTTTCCATAGTCCATGAAAAGCTGAGCTACAGTTTCTGCTAATAGGGCTAAACGTTTTGCACTGCGCTTAGAGAACAGAAGAGAGGGGTCGGAGCTAACATTAACTTTCAAGTAATCGAATAAAGGATACCAATTCCTTCGTTGAGCTGGAGAAAGAGTATTCCAAGCAAAAGCCATTTTATGAATGTGAGCTTCAATGGCTAAAGTTAATTCCAATTCATTAGGATAATAGAAAGAATTTTTTTGTGGAGAAAAATAATTGGAAAGCTTTTTTAGAGCCTCCTCCAAATAGATTATTTCTAGACCAGCGGCAATTTCTAACTCCGGATCTTTAGCCAATTGCAAAATCAGCCAAGATTTAATGGCCAGTGTAGGAACGATGATAACGCGTCGTGCAAAGGGAGAGGATCTGCCAAAAAGGCCTTGTTTAAGATGATCATAAAGAATTTCAATACGATTGCTATAAAAAGTTTTAATCATAAGTGCTTACTCTACCAACAGCTTAAACTATCTAGTCGTTAAGTAACCACTGTAATAGCAAGCAACAAAATTGTGAAGAAAATATATTGCTTAAGCCCTAGTTCTAGGGAAAAAAAGAAGGAAGCTAGGCTTTAAAAGATAGCTAGAGATTGAGTGTAGAAGCTAGAAAATGTCTATTTAGACATTAAGTTAAAAGTTATACGCTTTTGAGCAGCAGCTTAGGTAATTGCAATCTTGGATCTTCTTAAGATAAGGCGGTAGCGAGTGGAAAGCCAATCGTCTCTTAAAAAACTTTAGGCGTATTTTTTTCAAATCGTATAAGTGAGCTTGAATTAATATCATTTATAAGAAAAGCTACTTTATCTTCAAGCTTTATGGCTGCAAATCTATTGTGTTTTTTCTCTTGAGCTTTGAGCCTTAAGGGAGCCTAAGATCAAAAGGAATCTTTTCGCACCGCGTACCCTATAAGGTTGGTAGCTCGCCTAAAGGATTTTCGCCTTTAAAGTCTAAATCTAGAAACTTTTTCCTCTCATCCCTTATATAATACCAATCCTATTTTTTTGCTTGAGTCTTAAGAGTTCACTGCCCATACTGTAAAAATTGTTAAATAATATATAAGTTTAATATGTTAACTTCTCTTATTCGCAAATATTCTTCATTTACCTATTTAAATGTCACTCAATTTTTGGGGGCGCTTAATGATAATATCTATAAGCTATTGATTGTTTACTTCTTAATTGATCAAGAAGGGATTGAAAATGGACATAAAATTTTAGCTTTAACAGGAGCTATATTTGTACTGCCCTTTCTGCTATTTTCTGCCTTTTCAGGCGTATTAGCTGATCGCTGTAGTAAAAGAAATATTATCGCTTTCACTAAAATTTTAGAATTAATGGTTATGACGCTAGGTATCTTAGCTTTTTGGTATGAAAGCCGCTGGGGATCTTATCTTATTCTTTTTCTGATGGCTGCTCAAACTGCTTTATTCGGTCCCTCCAAATATGGAATTTTACCAGAATTAGTGCCGCATGATAAGATTTCTAAATCCAATGGGTTGATGGCCTCTTTTACTTTTTTGGCTATTATATCGGGTACGTTTTTTGCCTCTTTCCTAGTAGATATCACGGGAAGAAATTTCATTGTAGCGGCTATATTTTGCACGGTTATTGCTTTAGTAGGGGTGATTTCAAGCTTTTGTATTGAGTATACTCCTCCAGCAGGCTCTTTGAAGAAATACGATGCTCGATTCCTATATGACATTTATAGCAACTTAAAGCTTGCTAGTTTGCATCCTTCCTTATTAATGGCAGTATGCGGCTCGGCTTTTTTTCTATTCTTAGGTGCTTTTGTTCAACTTAACATGATCCCCTTTGCCACCCAATCTCTCCATCTGACTGATATTCAAGGCGGCTATCTATTCCTATTAACAGCTTTAGGAATTGGAACGGGATCAGTAGTGGCTGGAAAGATATCGGGTAAAATGGTGGAATTAGGGCTAGTTCCTATTGCAGCCTTGGGAGTAGCTATTTGTTGTTTTATGATTGACTTGTTTTCTCACAATCTAGTGATGGTTATGGGTCTAGTGATCCTAGTAGGTTTTTTTGGAGGAATATATGAAATACCTTTAGATTCCTATGTGCAAGTTGCCAGCCCTAAGAAAAATAGAGGACAAATTGTGGCGGCCACCAACTTTTTAAGTTATATAGGCGTGCTGTGTGCTTCAATTATGTTATATTTGACAGAAGAAATGTTAAAATATAGTCCTGATAAAAGCTTTAGCATCATTGGAACCATTACCTTATTTATTACAGTGCTAATTGGCTATCAGTACTTCGATTACTTAGCGCGCTTTATTGGAATGATTCTTTCACGTTTGCATTTCCAAGTAAATTATTATGGTCTAGAAAACATTCCTGAGACTCCTACCATTTATGTTTGTTCTCATACCGCCTGGAATGACACCTTGCTGATGCTAGGCGCGCAGCGCAGGCGATTGCGTTTCTTTATTGAGCAAGAACAAGGGCATAGCAGTAAGTTTATGCGCCGGCTTTATCGTTTATTACGTGTCGTTTTTATCCCTGACATAGAGCCTTTAGAGAGAAATACAGCATGCTTAATGGCAATAAAAAAGACGCTGGACAAGGGAATCTCAGTATGTATTTTTGTAGAAAATGAAGCTATTGAAGAAGAGATCGAGAAGTTAAAGCATTCTTATAGCTTTAGAAAAATTTTAGATGAAACCTATTATTCCATTGTTCCCGTCATTATTTCTAAAGGGATGAAAGATAAAAAGGCCCGCTGGTTTGTCTGGCTGATGGAAAAGTTTCGGGTTCCTGCTTCCATCGCTTTTAATACTATAATACCAGGGGAACAGCCTATACCTGACGATTTTGAAGATGAACTATGTTTAGTTACAGACTAAAATATATTAGTAGTAGTGGTCTTTAAACAGGCTTTTGCAAGATTTAATTCAAAATTCTATCTTTTTAAGTTTTATTCGATGCAATGTTAATCCTTCTTTTCCACATTTTAATTCAAATTTTAGGTTGTTTGGCATGATTTAAAGCGGTTTATGCTCTAATTAATAGCTGCTAACATAATAAGAGCTTTTAATCCAGAGCGAAGTGCGGCAGAAGCTAGACGAAATGCTACTTATACGCTTGATTGCTTGAGAAGATTCCTAGGTAAAGTATTTGTCAATAATTTTGATTAAAGCCTCCTGACTAGATTGTAGGTTGGTTTCATTTTTTACATCATGTTTGAGGCTGGCGATGTTAAGAAAAGAATGGTTCCGGGAATGAGTGATTATTTTTTTGCTGGAGCAAAGAGGCTGAGTCGGCGGTTAACTGGTACCCTCCCTTGTCGATAAAGATAAGAATTGTTTTGACTTGCCTTTTTAATTTTTTATATTGCCTTTGAAAATAAAAATGATAAAAGGCCATTATTACTCAAGGAAATAAAATGCATCCTATCTCTTCAGCATCTATTGAAAGCTTGCCCAATGAATTGCTGCTCCCTATCTTAGAGGCTTGCGCAGTTCCTTCCTTATTTAGCGTCTGTAAAAGATGGCATCGTCTGCTGGCTTCTGAAGTGATGACTTCTCTTTATAAGCAAATAGGTAAAGTGCATGTTCCTCAAGGAAATGTTAAGGAACAGACTTTTATTGTAGATAGGATTTATAAGCTAGAAAGCAGAATTTCTAAAACAACAAAGGTAAATGCAATTTTTAGGCAAATCTTTACTTTAACTAGTTCTCTTTCTCCTCTAGAGTTTAAATGGAAGTCTGAAGAAAAAAAAGTATTTTACTTTAACTAACTACTTCTCTTATCTGCGGAGTATTAATCGCTTTTTACTTTGGAAAAAACTTCCTGGTGGGGAAGAATACTTGAGCGGAGAAGAAATCAAGCACTTGCCTCTAGAAAAAAAGGAGAGCTTCTTAGAGATTGGATTGAAGAAAATTGTAAAAACATCCCGACTTTAGATTTATCTAAAGCAGGCTTGACTTATTTACCCTCAGAAATAGGGCAGTTGTCTCAGATGCAAGAGCTTATTTTAAATCAAAACCAGCTCACCAGCCTTCCTTCAGAAATCGGGCAATTGTCTCAGCTAGTACAGCTTTGCTTAAATCAAAACCAACTCACCAGTCTGCCTACAGAAATCGGGCAGCTGTCTCAGCTGCAAACGCTTGAATTAGCGGAAAATCCTTTGGAAGATATTGCAGAAAAAATAAGGCAGCGTTTTCAATTGCAGATTGACCGTAAGTAATTTTTAAATTGGGAGGGGCTAAAATGAAATAAAAAAAACTTTTAGCCATCTTATCTTTAAACAAGTCATCCGCTTTCCTTCCGGTAACTTAAGCTAACCTATATATTTATAATGACAAGAAATTTCTCTCTTTTTCTGCAGATGGCTAGGCTGTGAGAACAGCCTTTCTTGACAGGAAGAAGTTAGGCGTATTGTATTCCATCATTCGTTAGAAGAATTAAAACATTGCACCAAAAAGAGCCATTTTCTCAAATAAGGCAAAGAATTAATTTCATTCTTTTAGCCAAATCAAAATTGCCGCGTCACTTAATCCCTAAAACCTGTGGCTGCTCCTGAGTACTTGGAAGGCCTCCCTTTCCTTAAATTTATCTGCAATAAAAGCGTGGTAGTTCATCTGTGAGTTGTTTTTCATTGATAAAGATATGAATTCGTTTGACTTACTTTTTTAATTTTTTTACATTGCTTTTAAAAAAGTAAAAATACTGAAAAGTCATCACTACCCAGGGAGATAAAATGCATCCTATCTCTTTGGCATCTATTGAAAGCTTGCCCAATGAATTGCTGCTCCCTATCTTAGAGGCTTGCGCAGTTCCTTCCTTATTTAGCGTCTGTAAAAGATGGCATCATCTGCTGGCTTCTGAGGTGATGCTTTCTCTTTATAAAAAAATAGCACAGCTTCATTTTCCCACGAAGAATACCCCTACCCAGCGAACTCTTATGTTAGCTAAAGTTTATCAACTCAATCCTGTACTTACCTCTACTGAAAAAGTTTATCAAGTTTTTAAACAAGTTTTTACCTTAGCTAAATCTCTTTCTCCTCTAGAGTTTAAATGGAAGTCTGAAGAAAAAAATATTTTACTTTGGCTAACTACTCCTCTTATCTGCTGAATACTAATCGCCTTTTACTTTGGAAAAAACTTTCTGGTGGGGAAGAATACTTGAGCCGAGAAGAAATTAAGCACTTGCTTCTAGAGAAAAAAGGAGAGCTACTTAGAGATTGGATTACAGAAAATTGTAAAAATACTACGGCATTAGATTTATCTAGATTAGGCTTGACTTATTTACCCTCAGAAATATGCCAGTTATCTAAGCTGCAAGAGCTTGATTTAAGCCAAAACCATCTTACCACTCTACCTGCAGAAATCGGGCAGCTATCTCAGTTGAGAAGGCTTGACTTAAATCAAAACCAGCTCATCGCTCTGCCTACAGAAATTGAGCAACTGTCTAAGCTGCAAGGACTTTACTTAAACAAGAACCAGCTCATCAGTCTCCCTGCAGAAATCGGGCGGTTATCTCAGCTGCGCATACTTCACTTAAATCAAAACCAGCTCACCGCTCTGCCTGCAGAAATAGGCCAATTGTCTGAGTTGGGATGCCTTTACTTAGGAGAAAACCAGCTCACCAGTCTGCCTGCAGAGATGGGGCGTTTGTCTAAGCTGGAATTGCTTGATTTGAGCCAAAACCAACTCACCAGTCTGCCTGCAGAAATAGGTCAATTGTCCCAGCTGCAAGGGCTTGACTTAAATCAAAACCAGCTCACCAGTCTACCTGCAGAAATCGGGCAATTGTCTGAGTTGGAATGCCTTTACTTAAACAAGAACCAGCTCATCAGCCTTCCTGCAGAGATGGGGCGGTTGTCTAAGCTGCAATTGCTTGATTTAAGTCAAAACCAACTCACCAGTCTGCCTGCAGAAATCGGGCATTTATCTCAGCTTAACAATCTTGGATTAAAACAAAACCAGCTCACCAGTCTGCCTACAGAAATCGGGCAATTGTCTCAGCTTACCAAGCTTGAATTAACGGCAAATCCTTTGAAAGATATTGCAGAAGAAATAAGGCAGCGTTTTCAATTGCAGATTGACCGTAAGTAATTTTTAAATTGGGAGGGGCTAAAATGAAATAAAAACTTTTAGCCATCTTATCTTTAAACAAATCATCCGCTTTCCTTCCGGCAACTTAAGTAAGCTTAAGCTAACCTATACATTTATAATGACAAGAGATTTCTCTCTTTTTCTGCAGATGGCTAGGCTGGGAGGACAACTTTTCTTGACGGGAAGAAACTGGTGTATTGTATTCCATCATTTAGTAGAAAAATTAAAACATTGCACCAAAAAGAGCCATTTTCTCAAATAAGGCAAAGAATCAATCTCATTCTTTTAGCCAAATCAAAATTGCCGCGTCACTTAATCTCTAAAAGCTGTGGCTGCTCCTGAACGTTTGGAAGGCCCCCCCCCTTTTTTCCTTAAATTTATCTGAAGTAAAAGCCTGGTAGGTCATCTGTGAGTTGTTTTTCATTGATAAGGCTATGAATTCGTTGATAAGGATACGAATTCGTTTGACTTGCTTTTTTAATTTTTTATATTGTCTTTAAAAAAAATGCTGAAAAGTCATTACTACCCAAGGAAATAAAATGCATCCTATCTCTTCGACATCTATTGAAAGCTTGCCCAATGAATTGCTGCTCCCTATCTTAGAGGCTTGCGCAGCTCCTTCCTTATTTAGCGTCTGTAAAAGATGGCATCATCTGCTGGCTTCTGAAGTCATGCCTTCTCTTTATAAGCAAATAGGTAAAGTGCATGCTCCTCAAAGAAATGTTAAGGAACAGGTGCTTATTGTAGATAGGATTTATAAGCTAGAAAGCAGACTTTCTGAAACAGCAAAGGTAAATGCAATTTTTAGGCAAATCTTTACTTTAGCTAAATCTATTTCTCCTTTAGAATTCAAATGGAAAACAGAAGAAAAAAGAGGCTTAACGCTGGCTAATTACTCTTCTTATCTCTTAAATATTAATTGCCTTTTAGCTTGGAAGAAACTTCCTGGTGGAAAAAAATACTTGAGCCGGAACGCAATTAAGCGCTTGCCTCTAGAAAAAAAAGGGGAGCTTTTTAGAGATTGGATTGAAGAAAATTGTAAAAGCATCACGGCTTTAGATTTATCTAAAGCAGGCTTGACTTATTTACCCCCAGAAATAGGTCAGTTGTCTCAGCTGCAAAAGCTTGACTTAATAGAAAACCAGCTCACCAGCCTTCCTGCAGAGATAGGACAGCTATCGCAGCTGAAAGAGCTTTACTTACATCAAAACGAGCTCACCAGCCTGCCTGCAGAAATTGGGCAGCTGTCTGAGCTGCAAGGGCTTTACTTAATTCAAAACCAGCTCACCAGCCTTCCTACAGAAATTGGGCAATTGTCTCAGCTGCAAGACCTTTACTTAAACTACAACCAGCTTACTAGCCTTCCTGCAGAAATTGGGCAGCTGTCAGAGCTGCAAAAGCTTCTCTTAGACCAAAACCAGCTCACCGCTCTGCCTGCAGAAATCGGGCAACTGTCTCAGCTGCGATGGCTTAACTTAAACCAAAACCAGCTCACCGCTCTGCCTGCAGAAATCGGGCAACTGTCTCAGCTGCGATGGCTTAAATTAAATCAAAGCCAGCTCACCAGCCTTCCTGCAGAGATAGGGCAGCTGTCTAAGCTGCAAAACCTTCTCTTAGACCAAAACCAGCTCACCGCTCTGCCTGCAGAAATTGGGCAGCTGTTTGAGCTGCAAGAGCTTGACTTAAGAGAAAACCAGCTCACCAGTCTGCCTGGAGAAATTGGGCAGCTGTCTGAGCTACAATGGCTTTACTTAAAACAAAACCAACTCACCGCTCTGCCTGCAGAAATCGGGCGGCTGGCTAAGCTGCAATCACTTAGCTTAAGCCAAAACCAGCTCACCGCTCTGCCTGCAGAAATCGGGCAACTGTCTCAACTTACCAGTCTTGAATTAGCGGAAAATCCTTTGAAAGATATTCCAGAAAAAATAAGGCAGCGTTTTCAATTGTAGAATGGCCGTAAGTACTTTTTAAATTGGGATGGGCTAAAATGAAATAAAAAATTTTTAGCCATCTTATCTTTAAAGAAGTCATCCGCTTTCCTTCCGGCAACTAAGTAAGCTTAAGCTAAGCTACACATTTATAATGACCAGAAGTTTCTCTCTTTTTCTGCAGAGTGTTAGGGCTGGGAAAGCAGAGCTGACGAACTAAAATTCTGATGGTTGTGATAGTAGTACTTTGTTAAACTTGGGATGTATCAAAAAATAGCCTTCTAGATGAGCCATGAATAGCTTGGCAAGAAGGAGAAATAATAATGCAAAATAAGCTGTTAATCAATCTTCTTACTTGAGGCGAAGCATGGAGATTCTTTTATCTTTTGCCTGGTATTTCAATACGGTTAAGAAGCTACAAGCCATAAGACGTAACATCAGATGATGATGGAGTCCTAGCCATGACTGTCCCTCAAAGTGATCTGATTCTAGCTCCTCTTTCATCTGCTGATAGCCTTGCTCAATTTTACATCTTTCATGAATCTATTCTACTATATGCATGCGGGAAGTATCTTTTGAGGCATTGGAAACATAGTATTTATATTGATCGTTTCCTAACTTTTCCATGATTAGCCATCTTTCAACTTCTGGCCTATAAAATGCCTCTGTGATCGTTTTTTAACCCGTATGGCCATCATTTTATTATATTTCTTCGATTGAAGATTAAGTTTTACCTTTTGCCACTTACATCCTTCCTTTATCAATTTTTTTAGCCATTTCTTGGCAGAAGGAGGCTTAAAGCTTCTATCGGTAACTTTTGAGGCATTTTCTTGGTTGGCCTCTAATGTTCTGACTAGAATTTAAAGGAATATCTAGAGGCCAGAAGGCATGGTTTCCAGGAATTTGAGCCACAAAGGTTGACTGTCTTTTATCTAACTCTTCCAGTAAATCTCGTATTGCTTCATAATAAATTATTACACCATATTCCTTTGCTAGGGTCTTGTATTCTAAAAAGTAATGGGGAAGGTTTTTATTGGAAACCTCAAAATATTTGATAAGTCCTTGATAGGCCTCAAGCTCGTTTTGGTAATCTCTTAGATATACATCTTCATACTTAACCGGCCTTCGCGAACGCTCTACAAATATATTAGACTTTTTGAGTAATTAAATTTCAATTTCATAGTTGTAGATCATCGCAATAAGATTAAAGCGCAAACCAAGCCTTCTTCTTCGATTTCTGTATCTATCGCTTATGATTTTAAATCTTTTCAAACTCCCAATCACATTTTCGTTTATTACTCTTTCCGAAGATATTGCTTGGTTTTGCTTTTTTTCTTCCTGAGTTAACGGTTTTCTCTTTCTAGATTTTTTTGGTAGCCTGGAGTTTCTTTGAAGTTTTTTTATACCTGTATATCCACTATCGGTTATCGTGCAGCGGTTATCAGTCCAGCGCACCTTACTTTCTTTAAACAACTTATAATCATGCTTTTTACCATTACTAAAGGCCGTACAAATAACTTTCCTACTCTTCTTATCGGCCACCACCTGACTTTTTAGGGTATGCCTTTTCTTTTTTCCTGAATAGAAATGCTTCTGCTTGTTGTTGCGATTCCTTATCTTTTTTTTCTTTAACTCTCCTCTTAGGTCGCTCTACAGGTGATTCTGATGCATCTATAAGCACTACTTCGTATTCACTATCCTTTTCCAGAAGAGCTTTCTTTCCAGGAAGCGAAAATTCCCCACTTTTAATTAATGTGTCTTTCACCCATCTACATGCTCGATAGCAACCACTTTCGCTCAATCTATAACTTCTACCTAAATGAAAATAAGTTCGATGTTCTCTTAAATACTCCAACGCCATCAACAGCTTGTCTTGGATACTTAGCCCGCCTCTTCTTTCTGCTCTTCTGTATCTTCTGTTTTGTGCTTCTACTAAAACCTCGACCATTCTTTCAGATGTTTCACGCTTTACTCCTGTTAGCCTTCTAAATTGTTCGGCAGGCAGCACTTTAAGCTCCTCATATTTCTCCATATCTTTTTCCTTAGTTTAAAGGATAAGAAAATAGCAAAAATTTAATTAAGCAAGAAGCCTATTATCTGTCGCCCTTCCTTTTCCATTCATGCTAAAAGCAATATTTTTCCTCTAGTAAAATCTACAAACCTAGTGCTTGCAATACGAGTAAATGGGTGATCTTTATTAGGCCACCCAATTAAAGAAGTACTTAAAGCTTCATTAAGCCAGCTCTATTCTGCTTGTTTTACCCCTCCCCTGTATGTCCTGTATGTATAGAGGTTGGCTAATAACCGCAATTTTGTAATCGATAGCTCTAAAAAACAGTTTGGATATAGAGCCATGCAGTAGACATGCTTGCTTATAATGAAAATGCATTGTATGTTAAAAGGAATGTTTAGGAGCTCAAAAGATAAGAAGTTTAACCTTATAAATAATAATGAGGAACATTTGCTATGAGTGAATTAATATCAGAGCAAGAAGGAATTCTTCAAAAAGACTATACCATTTATAGGGGGCCTAATAGCCATACAAGAATCCGTGATGTAGCAATTAATACTCTTCTGCATATTATTCCTTCCCTAGCCATCGTCCAATGAGAAAAACTTCCAAACCTTTTTTGATTCTTTTCGTCCTGCTTTTACTTACAATGAGTCTCCCCCTAACGACTTCTGAGTGGATGCGTGGAAGGGTTTTGGCTATTCTTTCTCCTATTTGGGAAAGCTTAAGCCATTTAAAAGGGCAAAAAAAGCAAGAATTAAAAAATCTAATGCCTATAGATTTACATGAAAATAGCATGCCTGAGATTCAAGAACCCTCTTACAATGCAGTAGCAGCTCGTATAATCTTTCGTTCTCTAGGAACCTGGAATAGTTCCTTGTGGATTAACGTGGGAGAGGAAACGAATGAAGTCTACGAAAGCCCTTTGGTAGCTAAAAACAGTCCTGTATTGGTCGGTGATTCAGTAGTAGGTGTAATAGATTATATGGGAAAAAAGCAATCACGTGTGAGGCTGATTACAGATTCGGGGCTTGTATCTTCGGTGCGCGTGGCCAGAGGTTATGAGCAGGGTAAAGCTATCGCAGAATATATTCCTGATCTAGTTGCATATATACATGCCCATGAGGAGTTGTTTGACAATGGGCGGGAAAAAATGCTAGCAGAAAATGTATTGCGCCATTTGCGTCTAAAGTTATTGGAAAAAAAGCATACCTGGTATTTAGCTAAAGGGGAAATTCGAGGGCAGAGCCGTCCTATCTGGCGAACAGATGGCCATCTTCTTCGGGGGTCAGGGTTTAATTATGATTTCGAAGATGAGCAAGGACCTGCACGCGATTTACGTTCTGGGGAACCTATAGGCTCTTCACAAGCAAAAGCTATGCCTTTAATAAAGGTAAACGATCTTTTAGTGACTACAGGTATGGATGGAGTCTTTCCAGCTGGCCTTAAGGTAGCAATAGTGACAAAAGTAGATCTTTTAAGGGAAGGAGATTTTGCCTTCGAATTAGAGGCTAAACCTACGATAGGAAATTTAGATGATTTAACATGGGTGTATGTTATAGCCCCATCAGGATTTAATGAAAAAGATCAGCCTAATTTACGCTAATTTTTAATTTCCTTTTATCTTATCTTTTAAACTTACAATTTATACGCTTAAAAAAACTTAGTCTGTATATCCAACCCTATGAAACATGCCTTTCTACTTAACAAGAGGAATCTTGTAGGGTACGGGGCTGCATAAGGATTAGCTCAAAAGTGTATCACATGGGATTAGAAGAAAAGAGGTGACGATAAGCTTCTCTTATTCTAGATGGTTTTCAGATGGCTGGTCATTTTTTTGCAGGTATTAGAATTTAAGACCTGTCTTTCTTAGCCAGCGTAGCTACTTGGCTTGCTGAATAAGTTTTCTTTATTTTTTTCGTATTTTTTTTCAGTTCAATGACTTATAATTTTTCTTATCTCCTTCAATCAAAAAAATCATTTGGGCTCCATATTTTTTCTACATTATTTAATAAAATTTTTCTATACCATCTTGCTTTAGTAAATTATTAAAACACTAGGTGTATTATGCAAATAAATCTATCATCTAAAGCATGCCGATTTATTGATCATAAGGCCGATTACGTGCCTATCATAAGTACTGTGACTAATTTAGTTTGTATCTTTCAAAAAGTTTTTATCATACCCCTTAAGCAAGAAAAGAATATTTCTAAAAGTCCTTACTATTCCTACCTTAACCGAAAAAGTTTTGAACGGTGTATAATTTTATTAATTCCTGTATTAGGAAATATCCTTGTAGGAATTGGGGACTTTGCTTGTAAAAGAGAGAATGATAAAGACGCTTTACCAAAGCCGGCCAAGTACTATGGCCGCATATCTAAGCATGAGGAGGGCCCACCTTCTAGAGGCGATAAAAGAATATTTCCTCTTACTCTTAAAAAAGAGGGAGTAGAGCTGAAAAATTTTAAAGAAAAGCTTCAAATTAGTGCCCAGAAAAAAGTGAATACGATTAGGGATGCTAGTAAAGATCATCAGAACGATAAGGAAGATGTCCTTGCGGCTATTCAGCATGATGACTTAGCAATGCAGCAGACTTGCCAAGATTTCCAGGATGCTAAAAAAGTTGTATTTGCCGCTGTTCAGCATGATGGCTTAGCCCTACAGCATGCTAGCCAAGCGCTGCAGAATAATAAAGAAATCGTTCTTGCCGCTGTTCAACATGATGGCTTAGCCTTGCAGTATGCTAGCCGAGAGCTTCGAAATGATAAAGAAATTGTTCTTGCAGCTGTTCAAGATGATGGCTTAGCCCTGCAGTATGCCAGCTCAGAGCTTCAAAATGATAAAGAAGTCGTTCTTGCAGCTGTCCGACATACTGGTTTAGCTTTGCAGTATGCCAGCCTAGAGCGTCGAAATAATAAAGAAGTCCTTCTTGCGGCTGTTCAGCAAGACTGCTTGGCTCTTAGATACGCTAACCAAGAGCTGCAAAATGATAAAGAAGTCGTTCTTGTTGCTGTCCAGCAAGCACCATGGGGGCTTAAGTATGTTAGCAAAGAAATTCAGAATGAGAGGGAAATCGTTCTAGCTGCCGTGCAGAAATTTGGCTTGTCGTTTAGGTATGCTAGTCAAGAGCTCCAAAATGATAGAGAAATCCTTCTTGTCGCCGTCCGGAGAAGAGGTTCTGTGCTTATGTATGCTAACAAAAACTTGAAGAACGATAGGGAAATTGTCCTTGCAGCTATCCAGCAAGATGGTTTGGCGCTTAGGTACGCTAGCGAAGAGCTTCAGAATAGTCCTGAGCTTGTTGACCTGAGTTTCAAGTTTTTTAGGCAGCAATTATAAGACTTGCTTCTGGGCTACGAAACTTTAAAGAGGGCTTTTTTGGCTGGAGCAATAAGCTGCTACACTTACCAGCATATTGGCTAGAAAATTTGCTACGCTTCTTAATCTGAGTGTATAGGTAATTTTAGAGTTGTTTTCTAGTTACTCGTTTACAGTTTCGATTATAAATCTTTTTCTTAGGGAAATTTTGTCTTAAAAGTACATCAATTCTCGCTTTATATTCGATCATATACATGTCAATAGCTCTAAAAAACTGCGATTAATAAGTTTTTGCCTTAAATTAAAGGAAAGATAACCTTTATCGCTAGACAGCCTTCTCATCAGGTTTTTTGACAAAATGCCAGCCATAAAAACATTGAAAATATTACTAAAGTTGAGCTGAAAAAGTTAAAATCTCTCCCTTACCATTGATAATCAGGTGATGTTTGAAACTTTGAAAGCCATCCTGAAGTGGTTTTTCCTCTTTTAGCTCCCTCTTTAAAAATCTTATTTCTTGTAATTCTTTGTTTATGACCAACGGCAATAGAGGTAGAGTCAATAAGGCCATCCTGGTGGGCTTTCTCTTTCTAGAAAAGCAATTTTTTGGAAGTTGTTATCCTTTTCTTTCTTCCCATTTAATTAAAAGCTTTCTGGGTAGGCATAATGCGATTTTGAATTAAGTTTAGTTGAGCTTCAGCTTTTCTAAAATCTTCTTGTATCATTAAATTCTTCAATTCTTCAAAACTCGCATGAATATCACATTTTAACTGGTCAGATAAGTTAGGCAATAAGTCTAAATAAGTAGGAAGAGATTCATCAATAAAAGGCGTTAATTCTTTTTTCATCCAAGGGTTAGAATGAAGGTTAAGGTATTTTATGATCTCATGACAAGCAAATAAAAGATCTTGGACGTGCATGCTTGCTGTGAGCAAAATTGTTTGATTATAGGAAGATTCTACAAATTTTGCTCTCCAAATATCAGGTAAAAGAGCAGAATTTTTTTTCGGTTCCTTTAATATACAAGCTTGAAATGTAGCGATTCTTTTATCTAAATAAGTAGTAAAGTCGCGCCGAACAATAGGAAATTTAGAGTCTGTGCTATGGGTAATAGCTTGTCGCCGGGCATTTTCCAGCCACTTATAAACTACTGAAGATTTTAAACTCGTTTTCTTAAAATAACAATTGATTATGTCTAAATGATCGAGGTTGAACTCATCGTTTAGAGTGTTTTTCATTTTAGTTAATAAATTCAACTGGGATTGTAATGTGTTCATGTTTTTTATAAGCCTTTAATTTTATTAATTAAATTAGTTGAAAAATATTTATTTTTTTTAGTTTGTATCAATTTTTTTACTAATTCTACTAAAATTAGACCTTGTTGCGTAAATGACCTAATAGTTGGTCTGTTTAAAAGCTTATCAAGTTAGTACCCATTGTCTTTTGGGCATTCCAAGTGCTGTCATCTTGTTCATTGCCAAAGATTTAGCATATAATTCTGCCCGCTGATAGTCTAGCTTCCTAGAGCAAAAATCTCCTCCAAAGTTTCTTTTAAAG
>NZ_VJOT01000028.1 GCF_011087585.1 Neochlamydia sp. AcF84 | reverse complement strand
ATTAGAGCGAGCAATAACCGACTTTGGAGCAGATATTGCTTTTGGAAAAGTAGGAGAAAAGATGAAGGAACATTATGGAATTGAAGCTTCTTCTTCCATGGTTAGATTGATTACCCAAAAGCATGCAAGCAGAATAGCTAAGCTAAAAAAAGAAGCGGTTAGTCAAGAAGCAATCATTATCAGTGAAACAGATGGGAGTATGGTACCCATTGTGGAGATAGACCAGATTGACAAACAAGCAAAAAAAGATGCAAGAAAAGCAAGGAAAGTATGTTGGAAAGAAGCCAAACTAAGTTTAGCAAGAGGCAATGACAGAGCCAACCGCTTTTATGCTGGTAGTATTGGGACGGCAGAACAAGCAGGTCAACAGATGCTAGAATGTGCTTCTTTAGCGGGTCTGAAAGAAGGCAGCTATGTGCATGCCATAAGTGATGGTGCTCCGTGGATAGCTGAACAAGTAAAGCTAAAATTTTGCAATCGAAGCGGCCACTTAATTGATTTTTATCATCTGTGTGGATATTTATCCGAGGCTGCCATTTGGTGCAATATTTTTGAGCCAAAAAAGTGGTTAGAAGAAAGTAAAGAGAAGTTAAAAGCTGGAAAAAGCCAAGAAGTTTTCAAAGAGATTGAAAATAAGTTCAAGGCGCTAGATCATCCTGAGCAGGAGAATGGCTTAGTAAGATGCTATAGGTATATGGAAAAAAGACTGGATATGATGAATTATAAAAGCGCTTTAGATAAGGGCTTACCGATTGGGTCAGGCGAGATAGAAAGTAGTCATAGACATGTGGTACAAAAGAGGCTGAAGATAGCGGGAGCTTGGTGGAAGACAGAAAATGCTAATGCGATGCTAAGCTTAAGAATAGGTAGATTAAATGGTTATTGGGAAGCTTACTGGAATTCTTACAAAGCTGCGGCTTAAAAAAGATTGCCAACACTTTTGTTTACACCCAATGAGTAGAGATAAGTAAAAAGATTTTTATGCTTTAAGAAGCATTCATGATAAGCTAGGCTAAAAACAAAAAATATCTAGGTCTTATGCTAAATTCCTCGTGGAAAACTAAAATACAAGTGTTTGATGATAGAAGAGATCTGGTTGCTGCTGGAAACTATCGAGAGGCCCTCCTTTATTGTGTGGAACAATTCATTAATCTTGCAAATACATGTATTGAAAATCAGGGCTACTTTGCAGTAGCATTGTCGGGAGGAAGTACTCCTAAAGCTATCTTTCAAATTCTTACCTCTTTAGAAAATCGCGAAAGAATTGACTGGTCAAAAGTACTACTATTTTGGAGCGATGAGCGTAGCGTGCCTCCCACCCACCCAGAAAGCAATTATTTAAATGCTATGGAAGCAGGTTTTAATGCATTGCCGCTGAAAGCGACTAATATTTTTCGGATGCAAGCTGAAAATAATATAGAAGAGAATGCTAGGCATTACCAACATTTGATTCAAACTAAAATCCCGAAAAAAAACTTTGATGCCGTGCTTTTAGGTATGGGAGAAGATGGGCATACTGCCTCACTCTTTCCTCAAACAAGCGGCCTGCATGCAGGCGATCGTTTAGTTATCGGTAATTTTATCCCTCAAAAAAACACATGGCGTATGACTCTTACTTATGAGTGTATTAATGCCGCTTCATACATTTTGCTATATGTATTTGGAAAGGGCAAAGAAGATATGGTCTTTCAAGCATTAAAGGGGCCCTATAACCCCGAGCTAATCCCTGTGCAAAAAGTTGGTACACCTACTCACAAAGCCTTATGGATTTTAGATGATAACTCTAAATCTTTGCTGGCAAAATGAATCATCGCTATATTTAAAGGTTGAATATGCATTTTAAAATATAAGGATAGTGATTAGAGATATAGCTTAACTTGCTAACTTAAAATAAAGGAGTTCATAAAGGCATGGGTAGCCAGCGTTTCAGGTGGCTTTTCTTAAAAATTTTTGCTAGCTAGCTATAGCTGCATTTCTCCAAGTTAAATTCTCGCCTAGTTTATTCATTAAAGTCAAAAAAGCATACTTGAATGGTTTTAAAAAGCTCGCCTAGAATGATAAATCCATTGTCGATCTGTCATTAATTTATTTTTCCTCTTTTGCATTTGAATTGAGCCAAGCTATCATCCATAAAAAATAGAATAGATTTACAAATAGCCGCTGTAGTAACTTATATTGCTTATGTTAGTCCTAGGAATTGAAACAACATGTGATGAAACTGCCTGTGCAGTAGTAAAAGACGGAAGGGAGATTCTTTCTAATGTCGTCTTTTCCCAAATTGATTTACACCAAGAGTTTGGAGGAGTTGTTCCGGAGCTAGCTTGTCGTAAACATGTCGATGTGCTTTTTCCCATCATCGATCAAGCTCTCCAAGAGGCCAATTGCAAACTCGAAGATATTGATCTTTTTTCAGTCGCCTATGGCCCCGGGCTGATCGGCGCTGTGCTTATAGGCTTAAATGCTATTAAAACCATAGCGCTATGTATGAACAAGCCATATGTAGGCGTCAATCATGTCGAAGCTCATCTATATGCTGCTCTCATGTCAAATCCTAGTGCTGAATTTCCATGCCTTGGTATTGTTCTATCTGGGGGACATACGAGCCTTATATGTATGCACGAGATAGGGAAATATGAACTGATAGGCCAAACGGTAGATGATGCTATTGGCGAAGCTTTTGATAAAGTGGCTAAAATTATGGGATTGCCTTATCCTGGCGGCCCTCCTATCGAAGCGCTAGCGGAAAAAGGATCTAGTTTACGCTATCCTTTAAAAGCAGGTACTGTAAAAGGTAAACCATTTGACTTCTCTTTTAGTGGATTAAAGACCGGAGTCTTATACACTTATAACTTAACGTCTGATAAATCTGATTTAGCCGCTTCCTTTCAATATGCGGCTTTTTCTGACATTTTAAAAAAAACTTTACATGCAGCAGAAAAATATAATTGTAAAACTTTAGTTTTTGGTGGCGGTGTTACTAATAACAAAGCTTTACGTAAGATGTTTATCGAAAAAGGTAACCGCTACCGACAATATTGGCCATCTCTAGGGCTAAGCTTGGATAATGCAGCTATGATAGCAGGGCTAGCTTATCATATTTATAAACATAAAGGCAGCGGGGATGATTTGACGCTAGAGGCTGCTACCTCCCTTTCTTTTTAATCCATCCTAAGAAGGTGCCCCGATACCTATCTTTCCCTTAACATGATCCTAGGACATTGAAGTATAAATCATAGCTTGTGAATTTGTTAGTAAGTATTCATAATCCAATTCTATGCTTATAAAGATTTATTCTTAAGAAAAGAGCCTGTTTTTTCAGAAAAGTAATTTTTTCTTTGAACGTATAAACACGATTTCCTTAAAAAGTAATAGGATGAATCTTAATTTAAAATGACATCTTCTAGAATTTTTTTGTTTATTAAATGACAGTTGCTAAAAAATAAAAAGAAAGATCATATTTAGCATAAATAAATCGATGCAATTTAGGAAAAATCAAGTAAAGCTTGATTTTGAAGAAAAAGCTTAATCTAAATCTTAATGGAGCTTAATATGCTGCCGCCAACTTCCACTTCTAGTACCCAGACCACTGCTCGTGCCCTCCCTACAGAGAATGCAGAAGATGCTCATCTAGGAGAACCAACAAAGCAGGCGGTTACTTCGTTGCCTTGTGGGCATACCCTCGACAAAAACGATGAGATTCACTGTTTAGCTTGCCGTAAGCTTGGCCTTCATGATAGCAAGGTTATTGAAAAGTATACACCCAACTATGACGTTCGACCAGCCTTCTTGCAGGACAAAAATAATTCTAAGAAAGGAGAATGCGAATTATTCCTAAAAGATTTAGTGAAAAAAGACGCCATGCAATCAATCCATACAGATAAAAAAACTCAAGCTTATGCTGGAAGCTCTTTTAAAAGGTTCGACCCTAGACTCTTATCAAAGATAGTGATAGATTCTTTGGTCCTAGGCGACTTAAATCTAGAAAAGGTATCAGATAATCAAGAGGAAGAGTTATTTGACCAGGAGAGCAAAGAGCCAAAGGGTAAAGAAAAAGTAGATGATAAAGATTCGGAGGAATTATTAGAAAAAGTTAACACAGTGAGGCAATTTGGAGCAGAGAAACTGCAGCAGGTTTACCCAAGCTCTTCGCCTCTTTCCCCATTAGCTCCTCAAACTTTCATTTCTGCCTCCTCTTTGCCTACACCTCTGGCCAATTTGCCTACAGGCCCAGCTTATATTCAAGCCCTTTCTCCTCAATCCACCATCGACATTTCGATGCCGTCGCTTTACAAAGAAATTCTCCAGATTCATTTTCCTGAAGAGAACGGGGATTTTACAGAGCAAGCTAGCATTTTAGATAAAATCTACAAAATTAAACCAGATTGCTCAGTTGAAGAGAAAGTCGTTCATATCTTTTCAAAACTTTTTACCCTAGCGGCCAATCTTGCCCCTGTAGAGCTTGAAAAGACTCCAAAAAAATCCAGGGCTTTTACCCATTCTAATTATTTCTCTTACCTACTGAATATCAACCGTCTTTTACTATGGCACAAGCTGCCTGGAGGAACAGAGTACTTAAACCAACCAAAAATTAAAGCTTTATCTTTAAAAGAAAAAGGAGAGCTATTAAGCCAATGGATTGAAGTTCATGCTAAAACTATTACACATTTAGATTTAAATTTTTCCAGTTTAACCATGTTGCCTCCAGAATTAGAAAAGTTTTCTCAGTTACAAGAGCTTTGTATAGGCGGTAACCAGCTAACCATTCTTCCTGCGTGTATCGGTCGCCTCTCTAAGCTTAAAAAGCTTGTGGCATCAAATAATCACCTGATAGCTCTTCCCCTAACTATTGGGCAGCTTGCAGAGCTGCAGCAACTGTATTTAGGCCATAATCAGATCCACACTCTTCCTGCAGCCATTGGACAGCTTTCTCAGCTGCAATCCCTCTCATTAGAAAATAATAAGCTAGCAGTTCTACCCCCTGAACTCTTTCAGCTTTCTCAATTACATGAACTTTCCTTAGATCGTAACAGACTAACTGTTCTTCCTAAAGAAATTGGGCAGCTTCCTCGATTGCAGCAGCTCGGCTTAAACGATAATTATCTAACCGCTTTACCTACAGAAATAGATCAGCTTTTTGAGCTTAGAGAGCTTGGCGTGAATAATAATCATTTAGCCTCCCTGCCTACAGCTATCGGGCAGCTTTCTAATCTGGAATGGCTAACATTAGTGAATAATAATCTAACGGCTATTCCTCCCGCTATCGGACAGCTTGCAGGGTTGCAAATGGTGGACTTAAGTCGCAACCAATTAACTACTCTACCTACACAACTAGGGCAACTCTCTCAACTGCAAGAGCTCTACTTAAGCCACAATCAACTAACCATGATTCCTCCCGCCATAGGGCAGCTCACTGCGGTTCGTATACTGAATTTAGACCGCAACCAGCTAAATACTTTACCTATAGAAGTAGGACAGCTTTTTAAGCTGAAAGATCTTGGATTAGGTCACAACCGGCTAAGTATTATTCCTAAGATTGTGGGACAGCTCTCTGAATTACAAGAGCTTGACTTAAGCTACAACCAGCTAACAGCCATTCCTACAACGATTGGACAACTTACTGAGCTTCAAACCCTCAGTTTAAACCATAACCAATTAGCTTCTATTCCTACCGACATAGGAGAGCTTCTTCTGTTAAACGTGCTTGATTTAAGTGATAATGAGTTAAATGCTCTTCCTGCAGCCCTTGCACAGCTTTCTCAGCTGCAATCGCTTCACTTAAGCAATAACCAATTAACTTCTATTCCTAAAGCTATTGGACAGCTTCCTTGTCTACAACACCTTGACTTAAGGCGCAATCAGCTAGCTGTTTTGCCAGCAAAGTTAAAGCTTCCTGCACTGCAAACGATTGACTTAAGTCACAATCAGCTAGCAACCATTCCTGCAAGCTTTAGACAGTTCTTACAGTTGCAGCAGCTTTCCTTTAACAGTCAGTCGATAATAACTCCCCCTCCCCAAGTGCCTAATCTTAAAAATCTTATACTAGAAGGTAATCCTGTTTATAAAAATTTTATGAAATACTAGAAAGTATTAAAAACGATTAGGTAAGTTTCAAGTATTTAAATGTAATAAATGCAAAAAGAGAGAAAGTGCTTCTTAGTAAATCAGCAAGCATAGTGTAAATCATTTGTATAGGCTTTAAATTGTGAGTGCTTAGCTAAGCATATTTGGGTTAATAGAATTCCAAATCTCTCTCCTCCCGTGGAATTGCTGTATTGAAAATCATTAAAAACTTAAGTTCAATTTTTCCTAGGAAGATTAATTAAGTTGTTAGCATTTAACATCTTCTTTAATAAAGCTTGGGAGTTAAAGATAAGGAACCTACTATCAAGGATCGACTCATACCCTCTTTTAATCCCTTTATAAGAAATCTTTTTATGGGGATTACTGCAAGGGAATTTCTTCTAACAGGAAGCGCTTGTTTTAACATTTAACTCTTGAGATAAATTGCTATTTAGTCATATGATAATAGGTTTATAAATTATGTTGAAAGTTTTCGGAGTTTAAAAAATGGCCAGTAGAAAAAGAGAAAAAATTAAGCTTAAAAGTTCCGCCAGTCACTACCATTATCATACAGTAAAAAACAAGACAAATAGCCCCGAACGTATGACCTTAAATAAGTTTGACCCAGTGGTACGTAAGCACGTTGAATTTAAAGAAACCAAATAATCTTAAGGGAAAGATAAACCTTTCCCCTTCCCTTTAAATCCCTATTTAATGACGGACAAGCATGTTTGAATTATCTGTCGCATGCAAATATTTAAGGCCCCGCTGGCGGCAATTGTCTGTATCTATTATTAGTTTAATTTCCATATTAGTCATCGCACTTGTAGTATGGTTAATCGTAGTTTTTTTTTCTGTAACAAGTGGTTTAGAAAAACGTTGGATAGAAAAATTAATCGCTCTCACTGCACCTGTTCGCCTTACGCCTACTGAAACTTATTATAATTCCTATTATTACCAAATTGATAGCATTAGCGAAAACTCTAACTATACCCTGAAAACCATCGGTGAAAAATGGCGAGCTGATCAGTCAGATCCCTACGACCCGCAGCTTGATATAGAAGTTCCCTTTAATTGGCCTGCACCTGATAGAGAAGAGGACGGATCGCTTAAAGATCCTGTAAAAAAAGCTTTTTCTATTATCAAGAATTTGCCTTACTCTCCCTCCATAAAAGCACGTGATTATGAAGTTTGTGCGAGCAATTTGCGTCTTCGTATGCTTCGAAAAACCCCTGAGACTCATCCTACTTTAACACAAGCCTTTTTATCACAGGCTACTTACCTAGGATCTTTAGATAATGAAAATTTGGCTATTTTAAAAGCGACGCTCCCTATTTCAGATGCTGATATTAACAATCTACTTTATACTCTTTCTATTGCCTCTGAAAATGTCCAAGAAGATCATCCCGCTTCAGCTGATAGTGTTAATCAGCAACTTTTAAGAGAAAGATTGAAAACTTTTTTTAAGTATACTGAGGTTAATTGGCTAAAAACGCCTCCTGCTGGATGGGCTCTTCCCACTGTTCTTCAAAAAAATCCTTCGCTACCTAAACAACTTCCTGGTGGCTTCCAAATGAGGGCCTTGCCCATTTTGGAATCATTAGATAAAATCCTCTATCTACAAAAAATACTATTTGATGTGAGTTTTGAAATGGAAGGACATCAAGTTAGCGGACGCATTCCTATGGGAAATTTGCTGATTGCCCACCCTAAGATAAAAACTCACTTTAATAACTTTCCTCCCCTTTCTCCTTTTTGGTTTTACAAAGTAGGCAATTCGCAAGAAGATTTAAAGGTGTTTTTACCTAAAGACGCTGCTTTAGGGGAAGGGATTTTGCTACCTAAACCTTTTCGTGAAGCGGGAGTGTTGCTAGGTGATCGCGGCTATATTTCCTTTCAGGCTCCTACTGTCAGTGCTCTGCAAGAACAACGCATTCAGGTATTTGTAGCTGGCTTTTATGATCAAGGCTTAATCCCTGTTGGAGGTAAGTTTATTTTGGTAAACGAGGCCTTAACTAATTTAATTGCATCTGCACAGCATAATAGTCAGGCACAGAGCAATGGAATTAACCTACGTTTTGCAGATTTAAGCAAAGTCGACGAAATCTATGGTAAACTGCAACAAGCCTTCAAAGAAGCAGGCATCGCTCCTTATTGGAAGATTGAAACCTACCGTGACTATGATTTTACCAAGGATATTATTCAACAGCTGCGTAGTGATAAACACTTATTCACGCTTATTGCCATCGTGATCATTATCGTGGCCTGTTCAAATGTTATCTCTATGCTAATTATACTGGTTAATGACAAAAAGCTAGAGATAGGAATCCTACGCTCCATGGGAGCATCATCAGCAAGTATTGCCGGTATTTTTGGGTTTTGTGGAATGACGATGGGGCTAGCGGGAAGCGTCATAGGTATTGGAGCGGCTTTGTTTACACTTAGGCATTTAGAGTTGCTTGTCACTTTTTTAAGTAGGCTCCAAGGTCATGAAGCTTTTAATCCTCTCTACTATGGTGATAGCCTACCTAACGAAGTCAGCATGGAAGCTTTATTATATGTGATAAGTTTTACTGCTTTAATCTCGTTATTCTCAGGCCTTGTACCTGCCTTAAAAGCAAGCTTGCTGCGACCTTCAACTATTTTAAGAGCGGAATAAGATGGAAGAAATTATTTTGCAAGCTAGCGATATCAGCAAAGCTTATCATTATCCTGCCAAAGTATCGATTTTAAATAACATTAACTTAGTTGTTAAGCGTGGAGAAACGGTGGCGATAACAGGACGCTCCGGCGAAGGTAAAAGCACTCTATTACAAATCTTAGGGACTTTAGAAAAGCCCTCCTCTGGGCGATTAGCTATTGCTGGGCAAACCATTAACCCTTTTAATTGCAGAAAAATTAGAAACCAGCACATCGCCTTTATTTTTCAATCTTTTCATCTTTTAGAAGACTATACAGCGCTAGAGAACATTTTAATGCCAGCGCGTATCGCTCGTAAGTCTATTTCCAAAGGAAGTAAGGCTTATCAAAGAGCTTGTGCTTTATTAAAACGCGTGGGCTTAGAAGACCGAGCCTATTTTAATACCAAGCTTTTATCGGGTGGAGAAAAACAGCGCATAGCGATTGCTCGTGCACTTTGCAATGATCCTGATATCATCTTTGCCGATGAGCCCTCTGGCAACTTGGATAAGCAAACAGCGCAAGATATTCATCAACTTCTTTTAAATTTTGCTTTGGAAAAAGATAAAGCAATCATCATTGTTACGCATGATGATAAGCTTTCAGATCTTTGCAATAAAAGCTATCTCCTAGAAGAAGGGGCCTTAAAGCTTAACTCCCCCTCACTTTTCTAAAGGTTGCGCTAATGAGTATTTCAATAATAAAAATACTTGCTAATAGAGCTTTAAGCTTTGTATGCAGACTTTAAACCCTACATTATCTAACTTTTTTAGCTTAAGAAAAGATCTTTTGGCCATCCTTACTTCTCTAGCAAGCAGGCCCTAGAGAGAATAAATGGAGTTAGGGCTTTAACGTAAACCATGCTGAGGATTATTCTCATTAAAATTTTAATTGCTTGCTTAGGACACAAAATGAATTCGAAGAGAACCAAAAGCAAAGAATAAAGAAAAAAAACAGCCTTCGTTTGTTATTAAATGAATTACCTACAGATACCTAGGGCTGCCGGTAGACTATAAAAGAAAATTGGTGAGAAAAAAACTTGGGAAGCTAATGCAAAAAATTGAAATGAAATTGATAAAGGCTAAAGGAATCCGCTAGAGCCTTTATAAAATTGAGAAAAAGCTTTTTTCTCTTTTTTATCTATTAAAATTAAAAATTGCTTAAAAAAGAAGAAAAAGAGTAAGTTTTTGGCAAAAAGGCAAGGTAATTTCTTATCACAAAACTTTAAGGAGCTTGTATGATGCCGCCAAATTCTACTCCTAGCACCCAGGTAGCTTTCCGTACTACAGTCTCAGAAAATATAGAAGATGCGGTCTCAGGAGAGTTGATGACCCGGGCAGTGACTCTGTTTCCTTGTGGCCATACCTTTAACGAAGATACCGTCATCCAATGCTTAGCACGCAATAAACTTTGCCCTTTAGATAGAAAGCTTATTGAAAGGCATGCACCCAACTACACGGTGAGGCAACTGGCTGAAACGGCTGAATCTCATCCATTAGAAGAACTTAAGCATGAGCCCAGTGAAGAAGCTGTAGAACATTTCTTAAGGGGTAAAGAGCTTGCTGAAAAAGGAGAGCATGCAACTGCTATAGAAGCTTTACTGCAAGCTTTGCAATTAACTCCTACGTATGAAAAAGCTCAAGCCTATCTTGAATTTTGCCTTAAATGCTCTTCCGAAGCTTCTTCATCATCGCAGCCAGTTATTCCTCTTTTTTCGAGCAAAGGTAAAGACAAAGAAAAAAGCCTTTCTTCTACAGACTCTCCTAAAGAACGCTATACTGAACTCTTACTCGATCTGTTAGAAGAGTCTTCCATTCAAGAAAACTTGATTTTAAAGAAAATATTAGAGAATCAAGTCGAAGAGTTGATGAGTCAGGAGGGTGAGGAGCTAACTGAAAAAGAAAAGATAAGTTATAAATGGGCGGAAAAATTATTAGCAGAAAATAAAAAGGTTAGACAATTTGTGGCTGAAAAGCTGAAGCAAATCTATCAGAACTCCCCCTCTCTTTCCACAGTCACTCCTCAATCTTCTAATTCAATCTCTTCTTCGTCTATTTCTTCAATTAAGGAAATTCAAGCTCTTGCTCCTCCATCTATCACTCCTATTTCCATGAACTCGCTTTACAAAGCTATTATGCAGATTCATTTTCCTAATGAAAATGGGAATATAGTAAACCAAGCTGGTATTTTGGATAATATTTACAAAATTGAACCTAATCTTACTATTGAAGAAAAAGTAAACCATATCTTTCAAAAGCTTTTTAACTTAGTCACCTCCCTTTCTCCCTTAGAATTTGAAAGAGATACTCAGGAAAGCAAGGCCTTCACTCTTTCTAATTATTCCTCCTATCTGCTGAATATTGACCGTCTTTTACTCTGGTGGGAACTACCAGGTGGAACCAAGTACTTATGCCAACCACAGATTAAAGCTCTGCCTTTAGAGCAAAAAGGAGAGCTGCTAACAGGTTGGATAGAAGAGCATGTTAAAAACATTACCGACTTAAATTTATTTGAGATAAGCTTGACCTTTTTGCCGCCAGAACTCTTTCAGCTTTCTCAACTTCAATGGCTTAAATTAGACGGCAGCCAGCTGACCAATCTGCCGTCAGTCATCAAACACCTCTCTCAGCTGCAATCACTTTCCTTGAATGGTAATCAACTTACTTCTCTTCCTTCAGTCATTGGCCAACTTTCTTATCTGCAAACACTTGACTTAAGTCACAACCAGTTAACCGTTATTCCCATTGAGATAGGAAGGCTTTCTCAGCTGCAAAATCTTTTCCTGAAAGGTAACCAGCTAACGGCTCTGCCTGCGGAAATCGGGCAGCTCTACCAGCTGGAATGGCTTGACTTAAGCTGCAACAAGCTAACAGCTCTTCCCTCAACTATTGGACAGCTTTCTCAGCTGCGAAATCTTTTCCTGAATGGTAATCAGCTAACTACTATTCCTGCAAGGATCCGACAGCTTCCTCACCTATGGCGGCTTAAAGTTGATGGCAATCCTCTTTAAAACATATTAGTAACAAAGTGTAAGCATTTTTTTATAAAGAGTCATAGCGAGTCTAATAGGCTTTTCGGCAAAAATATAGTGCTTATCAAGAGATGCTCCTATGCTTATAGCCCTTAATAAAAAATTTAAAAGTTACTCCAATTTTAGAAAAAGTAGACTCGACCCTTATTTTAATTAGTACTTTGATGAATAAGTCGATAGCCTTTTAGAATCACATAAAAAATGCTATCTAACGACTTTAATATTCCTGGATAGCTGAGATAGGATTTAGAAATTTTTGCCTCCAATAACTCTCTTGACAGTAAACTTAATATGTAATATTTTAGTATGAAAAAATTTACATATCGGGAGATATGGGTACAAATCATTCATTGATGCCTAAAGACTTACCAGCTAACAAATATCAGAAATATCTCAATGCGATTGGTAGTTTAGCCATCATTGCCGGTGGGATATTTTCCATTATTTCTTGGCTACAAATTTGTACCCAGGAATGTGCAGCGACACATGATTACCGTTTATTTGGTTTCCAGCTGGAATATGTGGGGATGATTTTTTTTCCTGTTCTATCTTTGTTACATTGGGGAGCCTATTATAAAAAAATTTTATCTTTCATGGCGGCAGTCATGCTCGCAGGAGCATTAGGAGCCGAGATAGTTTTTATTTATGCTCAAAAAGTATGGATTGGTCAATGGTGTCCGTTATGCCTCTGTATTGCAGCTTCGATAGTAATTACTTCTTTAGCTTATCTTTTAAGCTACTTTAACCACTATAAACAACCTTTACCTGATTCAAAAAGGATTAAAATGGCGTTAAATTTACCCAAAGTGCTTGCAATTATCATGGCTCTGATTACCGGCTTTTTTATAGCATCAGTTGGATTAGCAAAAGTAGATGAATTGCAAGCGGCAGAAAATTCTATTAAAAATAGCATCGTCTTTGGGAATCTAAACAGCAAAATTGAGGCCTATTTTTTTAGTGACTGGCATTGCCCTGCATGTCGCCAGCTAGAGCCAAAATTAAAAGAGCTAGTTCCTACGCTTATGAAAAATACTCGCTTAACTTATGTAGATTTTGCTATTCATCCCTCTAGCTTAAATTTCACTCCCTACAACTTATCTTTTATGGTTCATGATAAGAATAAATATTTAGAGCTCCGCGATTCTTTAACTCAGCTTTCCAGTGATACCGAAACCCCTACGGATGAACAAATTGAGAAAATTGCTAAAGAGCAGGATGCTCACTACACTCAACTTAATTATTCTGAGGTTGCTCTTGGCTTAGAATATTTTAAGACTCTAGCTACAGAATTTGATATCGACAGCACGCCTACATTAGTTCTGGTTAATGGGAAAACTAAAAAAGGTAAAAAATTATATGGCGTAGCTGAGATAACAGAAGAAAATGTGTCACAAGCTATTAAAATTTTGAAAGAGTGATTAACTCTTTGCTAAGCAAGCTAAAATCCCTCATCCAGGCTCTTTCCTACTAGATAGCTAGGAGGTTTTAAAGAGTCCTTAATTTTTTAATTCTACTTTAAATCTCTTATTTTATCTTATGATTTCTGCGACTAACCTTTCTATGCGCTTTGGAGGTAAAATCCTCTTTAAAAATGCATCTTTTCAGCTTAACCCTGGTAACCATTATGGCCTTATCGGAGCAAATGGAGCAGGAAAATCGACACTCTTAAAAATTCTAGCTAGGGACCTTACCGCTGAAGAAGGAGAATTTTGTATTCCTTCTCAATTAGCATTAGGCACACTGAAGCAAAATCACTTTTTGTATGAGCAGGTGCCTATCTTAGATACTGTCCTGATGGGAAATGCAAAATTATGGAAAGCATTAGAAGAAAAGAATATCCTTTTAGACAAACCGGAATTTGATGAAGAAGAGTGTCATCTATTAGCTGATCTTGAAAAAATTATTGAAGAACAAGATGGGTATTCGGCAGAAAGTGTTGCAGGCAAAATTCTGGAAGGTCTAGGGCTACCAGACCGCATTCATCATCAAAACTTATCTACTTTATCAGGAGGTTATAAGCTACGTGTTTTACTAGCGCAAGTTTTGTTTAGCAAGCCTGACATCCTCCTACTCGATGAGCCGACAAACCACTTAGACCTCTATTCTATCAAATGGTTGGAAGGATACTTAAGAGATTTCCCAGGCACATTACTTGTCAGTTCGCACGATCGAGACTTTTTAAACGCGATTTGTGACCATATGTTGGACTTAGATCATCAAAAAATAACTTCTTATAAAGGTAATTACGAAGATTTCTTAAAAACTAAAGCATCTGCTGTCGAGCAAAAAGAACTAGCCTTTGCTAAGCAGGAAAAACGCCGAGAAGATTTGCAAAACTTCATTGATCGTTTTAAGGCTAAAGCTAGTAAGGCTCGCCAAGCACAGTCCAAAATGAAATTAGTAGATAAAATTGAAGATGAAATGGCTGAGCTGGACTTTACTCCTACTTCTCGTTTATATCCTCGGCTTAAATTTGAGCCTCATCGCTCGTCTGGAGCCCTTGTTCTTAAGGCCAAAGGTATTTGCAAATCTTACGGAACCAAGCAAGTGCTACATCAAGTCTCTTTTGAAGTAGAACGGGGTGAACGCATAGCCTTAGTGGGCGCTAACGGGATTGGTAAGTCAACTTTATTGGAAATCTTAACAGGGCAATTAAAGTGCGAGCAAGGCTCTTGGGAATGGGGCCATGCTGCGCAAGTCGCCTATTTTCCCCAAGATCATCATCGCGAAGTCAATGGAAATATCTCTCTCTTGGAGTGGTTAAGTGAACAAGATCCTCAAATACCTGAGCAAAAGCTAAGAGAAATTTTAGGACGTGTTCTCTTCACTGGCGATGATGTGAAAAAGTCTGTTCATCTATTAAGTGGGGGCGAAACAGCTCGCCTCATTTTAGCTAAGATGATGCTCCTTAAAGGCAATGTTTTAATTTTTGATGAGCCTACTAACCACTTAGATATGGAAGCCATTGAAGCTCTTTTAGAAGCTTTAAATCATTACACGGGGACCATTCTTTTTGTTAGCCACAATCGCCATTTTGTCACTCATCTTGCTAAAAAGGTCATAGAGATAAGCGACACCGGCGTACAAACTTACGATTGTAGTTATGTAGAATATATTGAAAAAAGAGAAATGGATTTGCTCAGCAAAAATTTAAAGCCGGTAAAGATAAAAGCTGATGAAAAGCTAGCTGAAAAGCCAAGCTATCAGGATCAAAAAAACCTACGTAGTCAAAAATCACAACAGGAAAAAATAGCAGCTCAAGTGGAAAAAAAATGCCAGCAACTTGAGGAGCAAATCAAAGACCTGGATGAAAGAATGGCAGCAGCAGATTTTTATCTTCATACCCCTAAAGAAGAAATTCAAAGATTCATAGCCCAAAAAGAGAAGCTAGAAAAACAATTTGAAGAAGCTTTAAAAGCATGGGAAGAAGCAGCCTCTTCTGTATAAAAATAATTAGCATGATAAAGCTGCCTACTAATAAGGTGCTATCATACTCCTTAGTTCTTGCTCTCCTCTTGTATTTTAGGAAATTAAAAAATGGAAGGCTTTTTTTAAGCATTTTTTTAATCTATATACTTTTGATAAAGAATTGCTTATGTGGGCACGGCTTGCTTCTAAAAATTGCAGTTTTGATTATTTATCTTCCTAAAGTAGATATTTCCCCTTAAGCTACAACATTACTTATTTGCTGAGGTGTCCTTTTAGGTAACTTTACCCTTCTTTTCCTCAATACTTTAGGAAACCCCCTATAAATCCATGTTAAAAGCCAGGATATCTAAGGATTTACATAAGGGTTGTTTGGATTAACTAGAGAAGCTCCCCTCTCCCCTTTTTTAACCATGGTAGGGAAGATTTTTGTTAAAATAAAGACAGCTAACCTTATCCCTTCAGACTTACAATCCAATTTTTTTTCATTTCTTAATTTATTTGTAAGAAACTAGCTCCTTGGAGCTCCTAAGCCTCAACTGACCAGGCGTGGGGATTTTTTAACCGCGGAATAAGCTGATGCATTTCTGGGCCAATGATCTCAAGTAAATGTTTATCTAAATAGATCTTTAGTTCGGGATGATGCTTAGCAAGCCATAAACGAAACTTAAAAGTCTTACTAAAAAGTTCTTGTTTATATACAGTTGGATCAGAAATATTAAGATTAACTACAAACTGTCCAACATCTATGTGAAAAGGGGTAGTACCAATCGCTCCTGTGTTTTGCATTAAAGCATGATCATTATCGGCATATCCTCGCTGATATTCTGATAATATCATTTTAAGAAGGTTGTCGATAAGCTTTTTTGCCTCATCCATTTGATTATTTGTAACAAACTTATTAATGGTCGAGCACAGCATAGTGGCTCGCTTTTGCAGCAAAAATTCCATTTCATCCATGTTAAGCTGATGAGCAAAACCTAATTTATCGTAAATAGTAAGGGACTTCTTTAAGTCGCGACTTTTATTAAGATGCACATACACTAAACCTGTCTCTGGCTTTAGATGTTCATAAGCTATTTTCCAGCTTGTGAATAGCATATTAAGTTTATTATGTTTTTTTTCTATTTTTGCTAGCCTATAGCGATTGACAAAGGGAATAGAAGCAAAATAATCTAGCCAGGCTTGAGGCCGAAAGCGCTGATACTTGATAAATTTTAAAACATATAAACCATCTTCACTAGCAAACACATAGGATTGGCATCCTTTTCCTAAATATCTAAATTTTTGAGAAAGAATTTGATGTAAATCTTCCTTTTCTGAAGAAGATAAGGTAGGCGTGACCCATTTTTCATTATAAGGCAAGTCTGAGCTGATATTACCTATCGTAAAGCCTCCTGTCAAAGCATAATAAAGACGGCCTGCACTATAAGCGCATATAATAGCTAGACTAAGAAGAATAAAAATTTTTAAATATTTTTTCATAAGAAGTGTTAGACTGTGTTGAAATTTGCAAGCTGGGGTTTTAAAGTAAAAAGATTATATTTTTTGTTCTCATTCATGCGCAAGCTATTTGTCAGTAAAAATTAAGAGAGATCTTTAGTAGCATTTATTTAGAGTCTTTTTATTCATCTAAGTAGCCAAGCGATAAGAAATGCATTGCGTGGGTAAGTGTAGGTTTTTAAGCTGAAGGTATGCTGGGATTAACTTTTATTATCTTAAAATGCGCAGCCGAAGCTTACGGGCAGACATCCCTTTACAAGATCCCTATAATTCTCTATTCTATCGTTCTTTAACTGTGAGGTATATATGCTAAAAATTGATCTTAGAGGAAAAAAAGCTTTTATTGCCGGCATAGGCGATGATCAAGGGTACGGATGGGCTATTGCTAAATCCCTTGCGGAAGCAGGTGCAGAAATATTAATAGGAACATGGACTCCTATGATGAGAATGTTTTGCAATAATTTTGCTAGTGGTAAATTTGATGAATCGCGTGTTCTGTCTGATGGTTCCCTTATGCAAATAGCCAAAATATATTCACTTGATGCCTCTTTTGACTCCATGGATGATGTACCCGAAGAAATTAAAGAAAATAAAAGATACAAAGAAGCTACCGAATACACTATTTCTGATGTGGCTGAATCTATCAGAAAAGATTACGGTAAAATAGATATTTTTGTGCATTCTTTAGCTAACGGGCCTGAAGTTCAAAAAAGCTTGCTTGATACCTCCAGAAAAGGATATTTGGCTGCAATTAGTGCTTCCTCTTATTCTTTCGTAAGTTTACTTGCCCATCTAGGCCCTTTGATTAATGCAGGTGGAGCTACTCTTTCTCTTACTTACATTGCCTCAGAAAAGGCTGTTCCAGGATATGGGGGAGGGATGAGTTCAGCCAAGGCAGCTTTAGAAAGTGATACACGCACCCTAGCTTGGGAAGCGGGGCGTAAATGGAACATTCGTGTAAACACAATTTCGGCCGGTCCTCTTCGCAGCCGTGCTGCCAAGGCGATTGGATTTATAGAGCGCATGATTGATTATAGTGAGGCTAACGCTCCTCTAGCTAAAAATTTACAAGCCACAGAAGTTGGGAATGTGGGAGCTTTCTTACTCTCTCCCTTGGCCTCTGCAATTACAGGCTCTCTTATCTATGTGGACAATGGCTTACATTCAATGGGAGTAGCTGTCGATAGTCCTACTTTATCTGGCGAGCAGGCAACAGTATAGAAAAATTTAACATCAAGGTTGTAAGCAGCTATTATGCAGCCATTCAACCTTGGTGCTAGATGTAACACAATTTCGGCGAATAGGCCTCCTTTACTGCAGGCATGGATGCCCTTTTGAGAACATATAAAAGCTTTTTACAAAGCTTTTAAGCGTAGATAACGCTGAGGAAATAGAAAAAAATCTTCTTTTCTCCAGCGGGGCCGCCGAAAAGGATACTTTTTTTTATACCAAGTAAGGGCTTCTTCCGCCCGCCCTTCCGCTACAGCTTGCATTAAGCTTTTTTCCATTACATCTGGTGAAAAGAAAGTAATTTGAGAATAAAAAGGATCCTCCCACAAGCAGATTGTGTTGCTTCCTATATGAAAGAATGGGTCTATTTTTAAGGATATTTTACTATCAAGAAAGAGACCTGCTAAAGCAGCAGCTTGAGCAGCAAATGAGCAGCATTGATTTCCTATGATTGCATAGTTAGAGTAGGAATAATTTTTTATGAATTTTAAGATCAGATGAAACTGCGGAGCTGTTAAATTTATCTTAGCTGCAAAAGTGGGATAATGGCAGCCAGGACCGTATTGAAAAAAGCCATCTTGCTGGGTCTGCCATAAATAAGCAATCGGGTTTTTCTCTCCCTTTTCAGCTTGAAGAAATACTCCTTCCATATAGCGAGGCTGCATATATCCTAATTCTCCCGAATGGCCTCCCTCTAAGAATACATAGCTGCCCTCTGCTTGGCTGCCCTCCTCTAGGGCTCCCTGCAGATAAATCCAAGCATGCCCAACATCTCCATTTTTTGTACCATCGCTAGGGTGTTTAGCTAAAGTTTTAAAAAAAGACCGAGGACATGAATAGTCTAGATGCCGTGCTTCCACTAGAACAACTAAAAAGTAAGGGCTTATTTGCTCACATGCTTTTCTAGGACAAGCTTGCTCTAAATGACGATAAAAAAGCCGATAACTTTCACTTTGAGGTTTGTATGTACAAGCGCAAAGAAAAACCAGCACTAACAATCTTATTCTGCGCATCGCTTGATTTGTAATCTGGCTTTAAGTTTACATGGGGTCTTACGCCTTAAGGTTCTAATGAATACATTCCAATCATAGGATTGGAAACGATTAATTCCTTTAAGCTGGTTTTGACTCGATCGGTTTCCACGCATCAGATGGCCCATAAATTTCCCTTCTCCATAGCTTTTAATAATCCTTAATGATAAAGCTATCTGGGAGGTATTTAAAATAAATGTTTCGCCTACTTCAAAGGTAGAAGCTAATTGGCCTTCTAAACTCATTTTAGCTGAGGGATCAACATCAAAAAAGAAAGATAGCTCGCGACATTTTTCGCGCTCTTCTAAGTCAGGTAAAGCTGCTAAAGCAAAATCTAGCTCAATTTCATCGTCCTTAGCTTTAAATCCTAGATGTTCCCAATTGCTTTTCTGGCATACAAAAGAATGAACTTTATGCTCGTCCCCCCAAATGATGCTCAATGGATGAAAAGCATTTTCCTCGAACCCTTTAAAAAGAGCTTTTTTATCAATCAAGCTGTAGGCAAAGGTCTTTTCTTGATGGGTAAGCCAGCGGCTTTCTTGCCAAAGGCCTTCAAAAGTGAAAGGTAGACTTTTAACAGGCAAAATTTCTCCCGTAGGACGTATCAGTACAGCCTGCAGATGGTAAGCTGCTTCTTTTAATGCTCGGCTTGAGAATTCTTTACCAAAATAACCTAGATATAGATCATATAAAGTCGGCTGAGGCTCATCCCTAGCTTGATAAAGCTTAAGCCATGGCCCAATATACGATTTTGTAGGCGCATGCCAAGTAGCTGCTAAATGTTGCCAAAAAGCGAGCCATTCTGAGTGTTGAATGTGCGTATAGGCTAGCTGTAAAGCAATGCAAATATCGGCAATATAAGAAGGAATAAACCAAGCTGCCTGCATTTCCATCGAAAGAAGCTGCTGCAAAAGCTGTTCTCCATAGGTTTCGAATGCTGCGTTTTTTAATTCAATACCTACTATCTTCGCAGCAGCGGCAATTTTTAGCCCTATCGAATAGGTGGAAGCTTTCTCGGTATAAGCTTTTAATAGAAAAGATAGCAAATGACTTATCGCTGATTCTAGACGGTACCGAAGGTCAGCTCCTAAAACTGCTTGGAACTCTTTCAATATGTAATAAAACGCGGGTAAAAGGTGAGCCCCTATGAATCTATCCTTACAATAAGGGTACTCATGGATGTACACTGGGAAATTACCTTCTATTGGATCTTGAAAGTAGAGCAAGCGTTCTAAAATATCTTTAGCTTCAGCTACCTGCTCGCCTGTTTTACTCCTTAGCAAAGCTAGGATAAAGCAGACATTTTCAGCAGTAGGAACAGTTTGAGATAGGTTATCTTCGGGTTCAGGATAAAAGTAATGAATAAAGCCAGTTTGCTTACTCTGCCTTTTGCGTCCAGCTGCCAAAGCCATCTCATTAAGCTGGCGTTCTAAAGTGTTATGAATAGGTAAATCATCTTTCATCGTTATAGCCTTGTTCCCCCTGCAATTTCAATGTTTTGTCCGGTGATATAAGAGGCTTGATTAGAGAGTAGGTAGCCTATTAATTGTGCCACCTCATCTCTATGACCTGCCCGCTGCATAGGAATTTTTGTTAGAGGATGAGGCAAATCCATAGATTCTTCTAAATATCCTGGAGAGATCATATTTACTCGCACTTGATCAGCAGCAAGCTCAAGAGCTAGCGATTTAGTTAGCATCAAAAGACCTGACTTGGAAATTGTATAAGCTGTTGCATAAGTATCTGCACGATTTGCATTCAAGCCAGCAACTCCAAGATTGATAATTGATCCTTTCCATTTTTTGATGCTAGGTAAAAGATTTTTTATCAGGCAATAAGGAGCATGTAGATTAGTTTGAAATAGATCATGCCATTGACATATGCTTGTCTTTAAGCTAGAGCCGAGCAGGTAATTTCCCACATTATTAATTAAATTTTTAGTTTCAGCGAAATGCCTTTGGTATTCCTTAATGAAGCGTTGAGTAGACTCAAAGGTAGAAAAATCGCCCTGGATTGCCTGGGCAGGTACCTGGTAATTAGAGCATTTTTCTACAACAAGCTGGGCCTCTTCCTCGCTTGTATTATAATGGACGGCTACAGCATGGCCTTGCTTAGCTAACTCTAAGCAAATCGCTGCCCCTAAATTTTTAGCTCCCCCTGTTACTAATGTCCACTTCATATTGAAAGCCTATTTCCATATTCTAGCTCGACAAATGCGCAAGATGCTAGAGAAATAGCTTTTTCCTTTCTTATCGTCACTTTTACCCAATGAAGAGAGTATTTATCTGCTAGCTTAAGAACAAGCTCGTGAGCTAAAGTTTCTAGCATTTGATAAGCACCTTCTTGGGCAACCTGGCTGCAAAACTCTGCTAAACTTGCATAGCAAACAGCTTTTGATAAGTCATCTGAAAGGGCGATACGCGTAAAATCTATTTCGTAGCATATATCGATTGACAATTCTTGGGGATGCTCACGTTCGTAAGGGTAGACACCAATAATACAAGAGAGACGATAATTTTTAAATCCGACGATTCCTAACATATTAAAAGTTTTGGTAAGGGTGTTGTATATACCATTCAATCAAAGCATATAGCTCTCGATTTAAGCTTAATAGCAAGGCTTCTTTCGGAGAGATCCAAATGTAGCGATCAGCTTCGGCATTAAGAATCACATGCTTTTTAGAAGAATTTGGTGATAAACGTGCGACATAGTCATTCATGACAAAATGATTAGGGTTAATGAATTCAGAAGAATATATAGAATCGTGGACCAAAGCAAAACGCAAATCTTTAATAAATAATCCTGTTTCTTCTAAAACTTCGCGAGTTACCGCTTGCTCTCTGGACTCTCCCAGCTCAACTTTTCCTCCTGGAATGGTAAATCCTACCTTCCATTTAAAAGAGTGCACGAGCAAGATATCACCGTCATCGGCTACAATTAGGGCTCCCACAGTAACAAGAGGATATAGATGAGTGTTTTTCGATATTTTCATTTACTGGGCAAGCGCTTCCTTTAAACCTCTTATGATTCCTAACGATGAAGCAGGCGGAGCAATAATATCTGCTTTGGCTTTAAGCTGCAAAGGAGCATCAGCCATAGCCACTTTAATATGTGCTTGTTCAAACATACTTAGATCATTTAGATCATCGCCAGCAGCAATAACTACCCCTTCATATCCTACTTGATCAATTAGCTGACGAAGGGCGTAGCCCTTATTAGCTTGTGAGTGAGTGGCTTGAACGATATAATAACCCTCACCAAAGGGATCTTTAATAACAGGCGCATGCAATTCTAAGCTTTTTTCCATCCTTTCTGCAACATATTGAGCTGTCTTCTCATCGCCAAAACATTTAACGGCAGGAAATTCATTAAAAGAAACCTCCTTAAAATTTGCTACAGCAATCCACTCTTCATTCAAGCTTTGACGGCGTTTTTCTAAATAGTATTGAAGGTTTTGAGAAAAATGGTTGGGACGGTAATAACATAGGTTGTTTCCTTCTAGGCCCGTATAAACTACCCCATCAGTAAAGGTGCTTTCACAAATTTTTGCCAGGGAATGAAGAATGGAGTGGTCTAAATAGTTTTTAATAATGACTCTGCGCTCCGGCATGGACAGAAGTATAGCTCCATTGTGAGCGGCATAATAATAATTAAAGGGAAGTTCTTTCAATACCTGATAGCCAAACTCAAATGTTCGTCCTGTTACAAAAACAAACATAGCTCCTTGCTGATGTAGGGTTGTCAGATAATGAATCACTAGCGGTGGAATGTTTTGCATTTTTACTGCTAGAGTTCCATCAATATCAAGAGCTATCAAACTACAAAATTTTTTACTCATGCATCCAAGATAACATACGAACTCAATAAAGCTTAACCAGATTTTTACGTTTGGATTTTTCTTTTGGTTAGCCTTTAGCCTTTCTTTAAAAAAGGAACTTTTTTAAGCCCGTTTGCATGGTGCGGTTTTACTTGGGTGGACTTAACTTAGTAGATAGGCTTACACTTCAGAGCTAAACAGTAAACTTTTAAAAATAAATATAAAAATAGCAACCCTGCTCTTTAGTTTATCAAGGCAATCTTTGTAAAAAATTTCTCTTTCTTATCCTTGATAATCTTTTAGTCGAATTTTTTAATTTATTATGATTATGTTAAAGAGAAGAAAAATTTATTTGAATGTTTTTAATAAATGCAAATTAGCATCTATATTATTGTCTATTATTATTAAAAAAAATTATGTAACTTAAATTCTTTGGAGAGGGATAAGAAAATAGACGATTAGATTAAGGCCAAATCATGCGCTTCCAGGAGCGAGAAACGCTCCTGGAATCACTAACTCATAAGAAATTTATTTTTTACTTGTGGAAGTATTTTTATTTTGTTGATGCGATTCTTGTTTCTGCGAGGAAGAATTAGTTTTTGCGTTAGATTGTTGAGATGAATTTTTTTGTTGATGTTGTTTTTTTGTATCCATAAGAGACCTCCTAAGAATTTATTTTTAAGGACATCTTCTTATTCGCATATTACTCGCTAATCTGTCAAATTAAAATTAAAAATATACAAAAACATAGATTTAAAAAATTAATTATCAACAACGTAATTTCTAGTGACGATCATCCAAAAAAAGTCATTTGGCTTTCATTAAACCTATTTTTCTTTGCCGGCAGCTGCCTTTTAGGTTTGGAAGGTTCAAAAACGCTTTTTTGATTAGCATTTTCTTCTAAATGCGCTAAAATCTCTTTAGCTCTTCCAATAACTTGTAAAGGAAGGCCTGCTAGACGGCCTACATGAATTCCATAACTTTTATCTGTACTTCCTCGCACGATTTTGCGGAGGAAAACAATGACATCCTCGGCTTCATGCACGGCTACGTGATAATTGACTGCTCCAGGTACTCGTTCTTCTAATTTTGTTAGCTCCCAATAATGTGTTGCAAATAGAGTTTTAGCTTGGCTGCCTTCCGTTGTTAATAAATATTCAGCTACTGACCAAGCGATTGAAATTCCATCATAGGTACTTGTCCCCCTTCCAATCTCGTCTAAAATGACCAAAGATCTGGCAGTAGCATTATTTAAAATATTTGCTGTTTCAGTCATTTCAACCATAAAAGTGGATTGGCCACGGGAAAGGTCATCGCTAGCTCCTATGCGTGTAAACACTTTATCGACGATACCAATATGAGCGCTTTTAGCCGGAACAAAAGAACCTATTTGCGCCATAATGGTAATCAAAGCTACCTGACGAATATAGGTAGACTTACCAGCCATATTAGGACCTGTAATAAGCAGTAAAAGATTAGCCTCATTATCCATGAGAGTGTCATTAGGGACAAATTTTTCTCCCGTATTAATGGCTTCAATGACAGGATGCCGGCCATTAATGATTTGTAAAATGCTACTATGATCTACGATAGGCCGTGTATAATCATAGAAAAGTGCTACTTCTGCTAATGAACGTAGGGCATCAATTTTGGCTATAGCTTGAGCAATGCTAAAGACTTGCTTTGTATACTTGGTGATTTCTTCACGCAGGGCATTAAATAGCCCTGTTTCGATAGCTAAAATACGTTCTTCGGCATTTAAAACTTTCTGCTCAAATTCCTTGAGCTCTGAGGTGATATAACGTTCCCCATTGACCAAAGTTTGTCTTCGCTGAAAAGTTGTGGGCATACGATCGGATTGGCCTTTGCTCACCTCTATATAATAACCGAACATGCGTGTAAAACCTACTTTTAAGGTTTTAATTCCTGTCTCCTCACGTAAACGCGTTTGATAATTAGCTAACCAAGCTCTACTATCTTGGCGGATGGAACGCAATTCATCCAATTCATTATGATAGCCTTCACGAAATACCTGCCCGTCACTGATTTTTAAAGGGGGCTCATCGACTAAAGCACGGGCGATTAGATCTGTCATTGCGCTCGGATTTTCTAGTTTCTGTTCTTCTTGCTCTAATAAGGTTGAGTAAATAGCTAAACGTTGTAAGGCTTGCTTAAGCTGGGGAAATTCCTCAAAAGAACATTTTAAAGCTACCAAATCTCGAGGTGAGGCATAGCCAGAGCTGATTTTCATCATTAATCTTTCTAAGTCTCTGACTTTCCCTAGCAATTGTTTAACTAGATCAATAGCTGCTTTATTATTAAAAAAAGCTTCTATAGCATCTTGGCGGCGCTTAATTTCTTCTATGGAAAGAAGTGGAAGCTTTATCCAGTTGAGCAACAAACGCGCACCCATAGGAGTGCAAGTCTTATCTAAAATGTTTAAAAGAGTACTTTTTCTAGAGCCATCATATAAGCTGGCTGTAATCTCTAAATTTCTTTGCGTGATACGATCAAGAGACATAAATTGCGAAGTAGAATAGGTGCGAACCTCCTGAATATGCTCGATCGATAAGCACAAATTGTCCTGAAGATAATTTAAAATAGCTCCGGCTGCATTTATGCCGGCTAGCATACCTCTTAAGCCAAAACCATCCAAATTATGAACGCCAAAATGGTTGATTAAAAAGTTATAAGCGGTTTGATGTTCAAAACGCCAGTCTTCCTGGGCTGTTAAAAGAAAATCTTGCGCCTGTCGAAGATTTTTTAATAAGTCTTGATGTTTGGATTGAAATTTGTGGGAGACCAAACATTCGGAAGGACGCAAACGAAAAATTTCATTAAGTAGTTCTTGTTCATTTTCAAACTCTACCACTCTAAATTCGCTAGTGGTCAAATCAATAAAAGAAAGTCCAAAAACTTCTCCTACGCGATGAATAGAAGCAAAAAAATTGTTTGATTTATCGGATAATAAAGTAGAATTAATGACAGTGCCAGGGGTGACAACTCTAACGATTTCCCTTTTTACTATTCCTTTAGTGGTTTTAGGATCCCCTATTTGTTCGGCCACAGCTACTCTAAAGCCTTTTGATACTAATCTATCTATATAAGCCTCACTCGTGTGATGAGGGATGCCTGCCATAGGAATCTCGCCTCTTTTAGTAAGCGTAAGATCTAATTCCTTAGCAATTAAAACAGCATCCGCATCAAAGGCTTCATAAAAATCCCCTAGGCGAAAAAGTAAAACAGCTTCCCCTGCTGCTTGCTTGCAAGCTTGCCACTGGCTCATCATAGGTGAAACTTTAAATTCAGAACTTATATCAAAAGAGGAGGTATTCATAATTTATTTAATCTTTTAAATTCAGCGAATGAGATTATTTTGACAAACTGAAATGAGTTATGCAAGGAAAAAGGAGTAAGAGGTGCTGTTTTAAATAGGGAAAGAGATATGGATAGCAGCTCCAATTATTGGCTATACAAAGAGGGCTTATTTTTCTAAAGGATTTAAAATATAGTTTTTCACTCAAAAAAAAGAAAATTAGAGATGTTTTAGGCTGAGGATAAAACTTAAAAAAGTGTTAGCGAACTGTGCCTGCTTCAAATAAACATAAGATCTTTTTTTCCAGCTCATTAAAATCATCCTACGGAAGGCAAAGACCCCAGAAAACCCATTGAGTAGAGGACGAAATAATAATTTCTTTGCTCCTCCTATCAATACTTCCTAAGGTTTATAAATAAAGCTAAGCATATGGAAAGCTTTATAAGCTTGGCCCTCCTACCATGAATGCTATATAAGTTGTAAATTTATTTTTTAAATAATAAGCATGGTTCTTAAGAATGGATTAGGTTAGGAGAATACAAACAATTTTTTTAGCTATGTATAGCTTCGATAACTAATTTTAAGCAAGATCTAAGCTAATTAGATTAATTATTTTTTCCATAAAATCTAGTAAAAAAAATTAGCTAAACAAGTAAATTTCCTTGCTCTACGCCCTGTAAAAAGAAATAGATTAATTTAATGAGCTTTGTTATGCTTCCGTCTAAGAAAGCATCTATGTATTTAAAGCCTAGTTTTTTTGGAAGAAAAAATCAAAAGACGAGGATTAGATAAAGTAGAGAAATTTTTTCTCTTTTTTCTCTTAAAATGTTTGAGAAAATAATCTACACCATTAGCCGAAAATTAAAGCTTAAATTTAGCGTGAGTATTTGAAACAATGCAAGCAAGCACATTTTACCACTTTTCTCCGGTAGTCCCTGTTTCCTTTTTGGAAAAAATTAATATTTACTACCAGGCTGAAGAAGCTTTTAAAAACTTTTTCAATCCATTAAATCGAGGACTTAATCTAGAGATTGTAAAAAAATTATTCGAAGAAATTGTGCGAGATTTATCTTACCCTCCTGAAGTCATCCTTCAATCTAAGTTAAATTTAATATTGATGGGTATGCTAAGAAATGAACTGAACGACCTCATGTTGGTGGAGGAAATTATTGACCAGCTCTGTCCTGAACAAGCGATATTATTAATTTTTTGCTTAGCCGAATCTTTATATTCGGCTAAAAGTGAAGATGATAGCAGGACAACTTCTCTCTTAAAATTATATTATAAACTTCAAAGCTATCCTCAATGCCCTCCTTATCTAGCTAGTGTAGCAGCCTTTCATGCAGGCAAAATTTGGGCAGTAGGCGATAATAACAAAATAGAGAAAAATTCATTGCGAGCTAATGAATGTTATGACAAAGCTATTAAGTATTTATCGACTGATTTAGAGGTTTATCAGGTTAACGGCCGTACACCTTTAGAGCTCTACTACAGCTCCCTGCCAACTTATGAAATAAATCATCTACTCTCTCGCATATATATCGACAAAGCTTATATTTATTCTAAAGAGTCTAAAAATTGGCCCGCCTGCCTGTTAACAGCAGCAATCATTTATAATGAGATAATAGAAAATTCTCTCGATCGGACAAGTGTAGAAATGGCAAGATTGTCTTTAAAAAAAATGTATGAGCAGCAGGTATTAGTTCCTAGATTGCTTGTCTATACTCAAAAAGAGCTGGCTAATTTAATTAAAATCATTAGAACTTATCAGGAAACTATAAGAAATTCTTCCTCCTTTTTAATGGATTCCCCGCGAACTTGGCTTGACTCATTTGGTACCATCCCACAATTTTTAACCTTCCTGTTAGAGCCTTTAGACAAAAAAACATTAGGCTATGCAAACTCTATAATTATAAATCTAGTAGACGAAGGATATAATTTGCATGAGCAAATAGAAACTAATTTGTCCCAAGAGAAAAAGAATAAAATAGCAAGTATTGTAGGAATAGCTTGCCTCACTTCTGCAAGAGAAGAGGCAGCAGGAAAGTCTGAACTAGTTTATAGACGCTTACAACATATTAGCCCTAAGGCTGATTGTTATTTCGATGCTTTACATGATTTAATAGTAAAAAAATATTACGAAGTAGCTAAACAAACATCTTCTAAATTAGCTGCTTATGAATCAATTAGAGAGCATATTTTAGATGCCATTGAAAATCTAAATGATGCTACTCTCTCTCCCCTATCTCCTCAGTTATTACTAATTAACACCGCTTTAAAGCTTGCTCAAAAATGGGAAATAGAAGCTGAAGCTGAAAAGCTGCTTCTAGATGCTAAATTATAGCTTCTAATCTCTCTTAAAAAGTGTAGGCATTCGAAGAACATAAGGTGAAGGAATGGTATGCAAGCGTAAAGGCCTTCACTTTTCTCTATCTTACCTGCTTTTTTAAATATTTTAACCTTTTTAGCAGTAAAATGACTTGAATGGTATCTGATGAGTCTGAGGGAACCTACGGCTGGAAACCTAAATGGACACCTTAATATTAATAATTAAATTAACAAGTTGATAATCTATCGATTCATTAATACTGGTTCTTGCCTAGGTCTATAGGAAAGTCTATGGCTATGCTTACCTGAATTAATAATTACATTTTCATCTAGCCATTTTCAATAGTGAATAATCTTAGCATTTCTTTTTATATCAAGCTATTTTAAGAAGTACCAAAAGAGTAGTTACTGCTTCTAAGAAGATAGAACGGGTTGAGGCTTACCTATTTCTAAGCTCCTTCTGCGCTAGGCTAGTCTACTTGCTTGTCAGTGGCTGCCAGGAAAAATGGCATTTAGGTTGGCGTCTTTCTAGCTTCTCTTCTTATTGCGATTAACCAGCTAAGGAGGAGTGTTATTCTAATCGCTTCGATTGCGTGGACCTTTTAAAGGAAGCTATCTTTTGTAGCCAATCGTAGCGCCATGATGGGGTTGAGTTGGGAAGAAAATAGAGATTATAAAAGAAAAGGCTAGTCAATTGGTTCTAAAAGCATCTTGCATGCAAGGCTGAAAGCCTTCTTGCCTGATGGTTTATCAAAAAATTACGAAAAAACGCCTATCCCTTTTTCCAATATTCATAGCTTTAAGGCTTCTCCGCTTGCTGAAAGAAGGCAGCTAGGTATTCATATTTTCTTCTTGAGTCACTTATTTTTTGCTTTTAAAAAACTTATAAATATATAGTCGTGAATGAAACAAAACAGAAAATAGACTAAGTAACTCACTATTAATAAGATGGTAACCATGGTATTCTTTACAAAGCCCAAATCTTCTTTTGCCTTTCTTATGTTATTTGTACCTCTTTTTCATTGCGTAGCGCTTTTTGCTGAAGTCTCCACTGCTATTGAGGATACAAAAGATCAAACTATTCAAGCGATTGCTTCTTTACTCTTTTATATGAAAGAAAATATTGAATCTACCAGTCAAGAAGATTCCTCCGATTTTCCTCTTAAATTTGAGCCTGCGGAGATTGAGTTCTTATGGACACGAGCCGTAGCTTTCTATCCTGCTCTCTTTCCTCTAAAAGAAGCCTATGAGAAAGCTCATTATATAAATGATAAAGATATGTTAAAAAGATGCGAGAAAGAAGTGCATTCAATATGGTTAAGTTTGAATGATGAACATCAGCTCTTCTCAGAGCCATTGAATAAGACTTTGGCAGAGCGAACCTATAGCTGCAAAAATATTGTAGATAATCCTCTGATAAACAATAGAATTAAAAAAGAGCTGGCTCCCCATCTATTACCCGTTAACTCAAAAATTACCGCCATTGCAGATCAAATCTTCCAAGCAGCAAGGGTTACCTTTAATTCGCAAACATTAGTGGAAGCAGGTTTCAACATACTTTACAAGCAACCTAGAAGTTTTATCATTGTAGCTAAACATCCTAGTTTACCCGATTATTTGATTAAGCTTTATTTTGATACTGAACTTCGCATTAAACGTAATGTTCCTGGTTGGAAATGGTTTGCCCGACGTTGTGCAGGCGCTAATTTAGTAAGAAAAGTAATAAAGAAAAAAAATATTCAACATTTTACTGTTCCCCAGAAATATATTTACGTATTGCCCTCTTTCCATGCACCTGCTAAAGCGGCCGGAGTAGACCCAAAAGTGGCCATATTGATCGTACAAGACATGCAGCTTGTTCCTAAAGAACAAAATTATTTAGCATGGAGAAGTAAGGTAACGCCTGAGATACTCAATGAACTCTATATTATTATCAGTCGCGCCAATGGATCAAGCTATAGACCTGATAATATTCCCTATACTTTCTCAGGAAAATTTGCTTTTATTGACACTGAGTATCCTTTTAGAGATCCTGATTTCAAAAGCATACGCCCCTACTTATCTCCGGAAATGTGCCAATATTGGGATCAGCTCGTCAAGCAAGGTGGCCCTCTATAAAAAAGCAAGGTGTTAATGTAAAGTGGCACAATCTTTATAAAACATCTGTTAGCAAGTTTTCAATTGAATTGCCATAAATGGTACTGAATTGACAAACATGGGTTACCTGGGTTACCTGGCAGATACTCTTTCTGTCAGTTGTAACTTATCTAGCATTTTTTCTGGCACAAGATGTTTGGCATCTAAGGATGTTTGTAAAGGCGTCTTACCAAAACAATACTTTCTTGTATGTTTTCTCTCGCTATTATATTCATTCATCCATTTATCCCCATCCTCTTGTAATTCTTCAACATTATTAAACACTTTCTTCCTAAAAGCTATGGCATAAAATTCGTTCTGGATGGTCTGATGAAACCTTGCGCAGATTCCATTGGTTTAAAGGGTATCGAGCTTTCGTGCATAAGTGGTCAATATCTTCGATGGCCAGATAAAGTTCATCCTCATACTGCTCTCTTGGATCACAGTACTCTGTCATGATCGGTTAACACTCTCAAAATTCGAGCATCCTGCCTTTCAAATCAAGGAGTGACTCGGATCATTTAAGCATATCCGCTGCTAACCACGCATTTTTCCTATCATATAATTTGATGAAGGCTATCTTAGAATAAGTATCGATCATGGTCTGTTGATAAATGCTTCTAAACGCTTTTAATAGTGCCTACATAATAGGTATCTTGGGAGAATAGATAACCTGGATGGTCAGTTTCAATTTCGCCATGCGCTTCTTTTTCTTCCTTGGCTTTTTCAAAAGCCTTTATTTGGTCCTCTGTTAATATCATTTCTTCTTAAACCCATCTTAACTACCATGCTTTGAGGCGTTTTGGAAAGTTTTAAAGATTATATCTTAAGCCAAACAGAACGCACACCTCCTGGCGAAATGAAAATTCCTTGTTTCTTCAAGCTCGTTACATACTCTTAACTGTCCATAAGCAGGCTTTTGAAGAGCAAAATCAACCACAGCTTTTTCGATAGACTCGTCCAATCTATTTATTATGCAGGACTTTTTGCGGGCCATCTCCTGAAGAGCTGCCTCTCCACCAGTTTCGTAAAGCTCTTTAAATCTATAAAAGCTATCTATAGGATATCCCATCATCTTACACGCCTTAAGATACATTTCCTAATGTTTCAGCAAACTTTAACACTCCTGACTTGGTTTTTGATAACTTTTTGATGAATGGCTAGATTTGACAGTTTGATACTCCTTGTGGGTCTTGGAGCCGCTCACTTAAACTTTAGCCCTACCATTTTCGATAAGCAACAGAGCTTCAAGCTTCGCGGCTTTTAAATCTCGTTTCCTTTATTTTCATCACCACTGTCAGTTTAAGTCCTGTCTATTACAATTAAGAATAGATTTATGAAGATTGATTAATTTTCAAAAAAATTATTTAAGTAAATTGACAGCTCCAAAATGACATCCTCAAATTTAACTTGCTGTTTACCCATGGTAGAAAGAAAATTATTCCAACGTTGCTGAGTTTCCTTGGTGTCATAAAATGCCCGTGTAAATGCTATTGGGCGCTGCAAAGGAGTCTCGCGGTTCGCAAACACTTCGCGAATGGCAACATTTAACTTTTCGGGTTTAATTTCATGATGCCTTAAGATAGTCCAGAGATCGTAAAAATCTTTCATCCGAGTATTCACAAGAGCAAGTTTTACAATTGATTCTAGTTTTTCAGCTATAACAGTTTCTAAAGTATAGCCTAGCAAGACTGGTTTTGGCATTCCGAGAAGCGTGGGATATTGAATCCGCTGAGGTTTCGGGATAATGAGATCATTAAATCCAATGTCAATAAGAACAGGCATTTTTGTCGTGAATAACTTTGCCGAGAAACTACTACTTACCCCGTTATAATCCCCACCAGTTTGTGTATTGCGAAGAATGAGTTTTTGCGTGTCAAAAGAGATCCCATCTTCCTCGCAGCCCATTTCTGAAACTTCTGTAATGATGCGTTGTAAATTATCAATCTGGTTAGATGTTTTAGCAAGTAGGTCGATATCCATAGTGGCGCGATGATCCGTTGAATCCCAGACTTTTAGCATGAGGCCACCTTTAAGAAAAAATTTCTCTGCATAGGGGCTAAGGCTAAGGCGGTATAAAAATCGTTCCATAGCATAGTAACGAAGAATTTCATCAAATGGCCGATTTCTTTGCTCTGATAGATTCTTTAATCGTTGGCGTATCGATTCGCCAAGATTCTTTCTAGGTTTTTCAACAGCTTTATCCACTGACAATCGTCTCCATAATTGGCTTTAGAATCTTCTTAACACGAAATAATTTAGCATATTCAAAGAGTTTATCTAAATTTGTCTTTCTGCTGTGCCAATACATCTTTAGCGCCTCAAGAACGACATCCATGCCGATTTTGTTGCGAAATTTCACACAATCAACCAAGGTTTTTTCTATATCAAAAATCTTAAATGTACAACCATCAATCGCGTGTTCTTGAATTCCTGTTTTTAGTAGCTCTTCAGTATACCAAAAATAGCGCATGGGTGGGTAAGAGATGGCAGGCTTATGAGCTTGACTTGGTAAAGCAACGTAAACGAAGTGAGGAATTTGAGTAGTGACCTCATGAAATGCTAGAGCAGAAATAAGACAAATGACCCCCCGTGGAATCTTTTTAGCAACTGGCATAAAGTCCGGCAAGGAAGGGGCAGGCATTTCGACTAATCGATATAAGCCTCTGCTAACAATTTCTAAATCTCCTCTATCTCGAAGAGTATAAAGTTCCCGTCGATGTATACCTATGGCAATAGCTTCCGACATAGTAAGAATTCCTCCTTCCTTCCGAAAGGCTGCAAGCGCTAATTCAAGCTTTGATTTTTTTTTCATGGTACAAAATAGCGGATTTTTTCATTAATATCCGTAATATTGTACCAAAGTGTTTTGGGAGTCAAGAAATTTATGACAAAGAAGGAGAAATTCATAGACAATTTAAATACGTATACGTGCGATTGGCTCATTGATATAAAGTGTTAGTTCTAAAAGTAGGTCTCTTAGTGAGATATATTCATAGCTAAAAATATTCTTTAATATTGATAATTACTTGGAATATAGCCTTCTAACTTTTCTTGGGAGGCGTAAATAGATGTTTTATTAAAAGCAATTTTTTTTAAAAACACTTAAAAAACCCAAGGTGCACATCACCCTTGAAAAAGAAAAAGACATCTCCCATAATGGCATAGTTCTATAGAAATTTAGGGAGTAACATAACATGCGTCGATCTATTTGCTATTGTGAACCGGCCTCTGCTCAAGCAGGAGAGGTTAATAATTGGAAGTTTATTTATACTTCTGCGACCTCTCTTCCTAAAGGTACACGTCTAAAATTTGATATGCTGAGCAACGGTCGAGATATCGATTGGCAAATTCCAAGCTCTAATATCAAAAAGATAACAAATATTATCTATGGAGAGCTTGAAAATGGCAAAATGATTTCAGCAAAGGAAGTGCCTTCAACAGCTCACTTTACCCCTGATTTCGAATTTATTTTACCCAGTGCCTTAGAAGCGGGTAGCAACTTTACTATAGTGATTGGTACCACCGATTTAAAAAAAGCTAATAAGGGGGGCAATCGGGCTCAGACAAATTCTCAGCGTAGGCGACCCTTCCATATTTATATAGATCCAACAGGGCAAGGAAATTATGGTGAACCAGAAGTCTTCTGCTTAGATATAAAAGGAAATACTCTCTGTTCAATTCGTGTCGTAGCTCCTTCTTATGTTACGCGTAATAAACGCTTTGATGTTATTGTGCGCTTTGAAGATCAATATGGAAACTTAACCAGCGACGCGCCTGACGAAACTCTTATAGAGCTTTCCTATGAACACTTACGCGAAAATCTCAACTGGAAATTATTTGTTCCTGAAACGGGTTTTATTGCCCTTCCTAATCTTTACTTTAATGAGCCAGGTATTTACACCATCCGACTTTTAAATACCTATACGCAGCAAGTCTTTCAATCTCCTCCTATTAAATGTTTTGCGGATAATAACAAAAGTGTTTTTTGGGGAATTTTACATGGGGAATCGGAAAGAATTGATTCCACAGAAAATATTGAAAATTGTTTACGTCACTTCCGAGATGATAAAGGGATGAATTTCTTTGGGGCCTCTCCCTTTGAAAGTCAAGAGGAGACATCCAATGAGATGTGGAAGCTCATTAGTCAAAATCTTTTGGAATTTGATGAAAATGATCGTTTTACTACCTTTTTAGGAACCCAGTGGCCTGGTATCCCTGAAGAAGAAGGCATTCGACAAATTGTTTTTACTAAAGACCATAAACAACCTTTACGTAAAAAAGATGCTAAATATAGTACCCTTAAAAAAATTTATAAAAGCTTTTCTCCTAAAGAAATTATCTCTATTCCTACTTTCACGATGGGTAAAGGCTATGAGTATAACTTCAAAAATTTTGAGCCCGACTATGAGAGAGTAGTAGAAATTTACAATGCTTGGGGTTCTTCCGAGTGTCTAAAGAAAGAAGGGAATCTACGACCCATCCAATCGCATGGGAAAGTAGGAGTGCAAGAAAGTGCAGAAGGCTCTATCCAAAAAGCTCTTTTGAATAATTGTCGCTTTGGATTCGTAGCAGGAGGCCTTGACGATCGTGGTATTTATGCACCTTTCTTTGAAGGAGATCAAGTTCAATATTCTCCAGGCTTAACAGCGATTATTGCACCCGAGCATACGCGTGCTTCTTTAGCTGAGGCTCTTTATACACGCTCTTGCTATGCGACTACAGGAGAGAGAATCATTGTGGGGCTGTATATAGCAGGTATGCCAATGGGTAGCGAGATTTCTACTGCTCAAAAACATGGATTACTGATTAATAGGCATATTTCAGGATTTGTTGCCGGTACTACACGCTTAAAATCCGTGGAAATTATACGTAATGGAAAAGTCCTTAAATCTTTTCATCCCGAAAGCTATAGCTTAGATTTTACCTTTGATGATATGACCCCTTTAGAGACCGTTACCGTGGCCAGTAAAGATAAAAAACCTCCCTTTGTTTTTTATTATATTAGAGTAGTGCAAGAAGATGGCCACATGGCTTGGTCTTCTCCTATCTGGGTAGATTATGTGCCTAGTGCACCTAAACGCCCCGTATCTAAAAATGCTAAGCCTGCTATAAAATTAGAATCTCTTCAGATTGCTGAAGAAGAAGAGGATAATGATTTTGATTATGAAGAAGATGATGAGGATGAAGACGAATAAAAAATGAAAGTTTTTATAGTCTAACATTAACCCTAAGAGTTTTTTGTAGCCAGTTCTGCAATAGACTCTTACGTAAAGCTTTTTGAATACTATAGCTTATATAAAATGGTTATATCTAAACATTTAAGCCTCTTTAGACGCTGAAAAACTTAAGAAATTTAGTAAGCCTTAAAAGCTCTACTGCTTTTTTTAATATAAAAGCGTAGAGCATAATTGAGGGTTAGACTATATATCTTCTTAAGGTTTTCTTAAATAGAAACATCTGGCAAACGCCTTAATCAGTAATTCTATCAACCAATAGGCTTTAAAAAAACTAAGTCTGTAGTTTAAAGGGAAAATTTAAGCTTCCTTAGTTGCCTCTCTTACTTAAGGGCATAATATTTCTTAAAGCGTATGGGATTGCACAAGGGACTACTTAGTGGTATTTCGTCTAGCACTTATAATAGCTCGCTCCTCATTCCTAGCATTTATCATGTTGGCAAGACTAGGCATCTGATTAAAAGCATATTTGCACACTAAAACATGCATTTTATACTTTAAAAATTCATTAAAAAGGCTAACTAGCTCTAATCTACCAAATTCATTTATTATGCTCATTTGAAGAGAAATTTTAGAATTTGGGTTCTTCGTAGATTTGCGTGGCTAAAATTTATCTTAAAAAAAATCTATTATTATTTATCCTAAATTTTTCAAGATTTACCAAATCCTAGGCTTTTCTTTTAATAAGTTTAATTTCGTTATTAACCCCCCCTCAGCAAAATCGCTGCTTAAAAATGATTTATTGCTTCCTCAACTCCTTTTAAAAAAGCTCAGAATGAGAGCCAAAGCGAGTTAAAAATAAAATATTATCATTGATTTGATAGATGAGTAAGACATCGTTTTTAACATGACACTCCCTATGATTTATCCAATTACCCCTTAAATGATGATCACGGTGTTTAGAGGGTAGAGAACGTTGTTTCGCTAATATGTCAATAACTTCATGAAGGGCAAGAAGGATATCTTTTTGATATTGATACTTCTTTAAGTCCTTCTTTATAGCTGTGGTAAATTCAATTTCAAGCACGCGGATCTATTCCCATTGCTGCCCAAAATTCTTCTAAGTTTTTGCAATGAGTAAGATTTTTTCTTTTATCTACATCGCACAATGCTTTTCGAGTTTCAGCATTGGGTTGTCCATAAGGAATATTAGGTCTAACAAAGGACATAATAAAATCACTAATAGTCATCCTTTCCTTAGCGGCTAACATCTTAATATAAATTCTTTCGTCTTCAGAAACGTCAATGGTGACCTTTACTCTATGCGAACGAGCAGTCATATAACTCCTATTTAAGGTTGATATCTTTATGATATTAAAGAAAACATTTATAGGCAAGCCTAAAACTAGGAAAGACTAAAACTAGGGGGACATCTCATGTTTTAGAATAGCTCGACCTAATCTACCCTAAAAAGCTTCATCATTACCTCAATTTTAGAAAGAATAAATGTAAATTTATTTTTAGTAGGAAGCTAAAAAAGTGAAAATCTAAGAATTTTTGTTAGTGAGAAGAGAAATTGACTATATATTTACTTAATCACATATTGAATGGTATGCAACCTTCAGACGAGTAGCTATTTACAGAGAATGCAGAGCTAAAAGCTGAAAATGCTCAGCTAAAAGCCATGGTGAATAGATGAGAAAAGGTAATCACCAAGCTTGAAGCGCCCATAGCTCAGTTGGAAAAACAGCTTAATCAAAATTCTAAGAATCGTTCCAAGCCACCATCGACAGGTCAAAATGCTAATCGTTCATCATTACCGAGAGTAGAAAATCGACCTTATCCTCCTGGTGCTAGCCGTCAACTGCTACCTGCTGCTAGTGCAGTTACCTCACATGAAGTGCGTTGCCTAAAAGTTTGTCCAAACTGCCACTCTGTAATGCATGCAACTGATAAGCTTTTTTCATGACAGCAGATCGAGCTTCCTGAAATTAAACCATTGGCGCATTAAATAGATTTAGTAACGAGCAGATGTACATAAAGTAAGTTAATTTATATTTACGCACGCCTTTAATCTTCTTTGCCTTAGCGGCTTGTTGCAAAATTTGTAACATCTTATTAAAGGGGGTGCACCTTACTCCCGGCAAACGTCGAAATCGCTTATCATCTAATTTCTCTACCCTATCAAATTTCAGGTACCTCCTTTAAATATTGAGCCACCGCCATACCCTTTGCCTCTGCTAATCAATAGGTAATTACTCCTTTGCTTGTATATCTATAATTAATCTTTTGCCCTCCTCCTTTTCCTGCTAAAGAAAAAACATCGGCTGCTAAACATTCCTAATCTAATATTCCAGCAAACTTAAGCTGTATCAAGCAAGCCTGCAACATTTTATCTAGCGTGGCATCCTCTTCCCATTTTTTCTATAATTTTGACCTGCCTGATATAGTAAAAAATTCTGAGCCTTAAAGATAAAGAGAGGATAAAAATTTGGGCTTTCCTATTCTTTTTTATCCTCGACTTGATGAAAATTTAATTTATCTCTTTACGCTTTACATGGTAGGCTCTATTATCCCTAATAGATATTTAACAAGGTTTGTGCATGTCTAATTTAATGCTTACTGTCTTCATAGCTTTTGTCATTGTCTTAATTTCTCTTATTCTGCTAGGAATTAGCTGGTGGATTACAGGCAGAATAAAAATTAAGCCTGGGGCTTGCGGCCGCACTCCTAGGCAATTACAAAAAGAAAAATGCACAGATGAGAGCGTCTCCTGCGGGCTATGTAGGAAAGGAGGAAAGAAAGATGAGTCTTTACAATAAAGATAATCCACAGTCTCTTCAGCAAATGTTTGGGAGCATCGCTCAGCAATATGATAAAACTAATGCTATACTTTCTTTTCAAATGCATAAATTGTGGAACAAAAAGCTTATTCGTACAGCCATGGAAAAGCAACACCCTTCCACTTACTTAGACCTGTGCTGTGGCACGGGAGAAATTGCTTTTAAGTATTTAAAAAGGTGCCATTTACCTTGTAAGGCATACCTATTAGACTTTTGTCCAGAAATGCTTTGCTGTGCTAAAGAAAGAGCGAATCATTTAAATCTTCAGCCTCATACCCTTACTTATTTGCAAGCCGATGCTCAAAAAATCCCTTTGGCTGAGGAATCTATTGAAAGCGCTACGCTAGCCTATGGGATCCGTAACATTCCCCATCCTCAGCAATGTTTTAATGAAATTTATCGGGTGTTAAATACTGGGGGCACAGTAGGGATTTTAGAACTTACCCAACCTACACAGCCATTTATAAAGGCTGGACATAAATTATATTTAAAAACTATTTTGCCTATCATGGGCCAATTAGTAACTTCTAATCGCGAAGCTTATGAATATTTGTGCAATAGCATTCATTCATTCATATCCCCTCAAGAATTAGAGAGTATGCTTAAATTAGCAGGCTTTAAGCAAACTTCTATGATTTCCCTTATGGGCGGCATCGCTACCATTCTGGTAGCTAAAAAAGGTAATTAAAAACCTTTAGCTAATTCTAAACGTCTAAAAAAGCTTAAAGAGAGACTTTCTTTTTGAGAAGCATACATCCCCTGTGATTAAATTTAATGTTAATCTAAGCTTTTAACTTAACTTCTTTACACTCTCCTATGCTTTTAAGTAAGTAAGTAAGGCAATTGATAAAGGCTTTATTTTCCTTTTGAATGAGGGGGCGACATTCTGTAAAAGATAAAATTTTAATTGTGGGCTATTTCATAGCTAAAAGAGGTTTCTTTGTATGTTTCAATAGCTCTCTTCTAAAGAGAAGGGATGGCTTGTAGATTTAAGTAGAAAATATATCTTTGAGGAAGAGAATATTAAATATCACTTGAGTAAACCCTGGGATTTTAAGTTATTTATATTAATTAGACCGAGATGCAAGGCGAATCAACTCCCCTCTTAATAATTTTTTTAAAGGTGAACGGGGAATAGCCTGCACAATATGAACTTTTCTAATACGTTCAAATGGCAGTACACATTTATCATATAAAGTTTGCACAGATTGTACTAAAGGCGTAGTGCTAAATAGATGAATGACATACCCTAACCGCTTATCTGGGATAGCTCCTAGCGCCATATCTTTATGGATGCCTTGTTCTAGTTTTATTCCTTCCAAAATTTCTTCCAAGCGTCCCACTTCTACATTCTCTCCTCCAATTTTTATGAAATCCCCTCTTCTACCCTTTAACTTTAAAAGATTTTGAGATAGGGTTCCTACATCTTCAGTAACAAACCATCCCTCTGAGACAGGATAGATGAGCTGCCACTCCCCTGCTTTAAGAGAGGCATAAGCAGTTAACAAAGCAGGACTAGAAAGGCAAAAACACCCTTTCTCATTTATTTTGACTTGCACATGAGAAAGTATTTCTAAGGGGGGAAGCTGAGGGGTAGAAAGGCTATGCAAACTAGCGGTGGCCACCTGAGAAGAGCATTCAGTTAATCCGTAGCTAGGCAACAAGGGCCAACCTAATTCACGTGCTTGGGTATACAAGGATCTTTGTAGCGCCCCTCCTCCTACGATAGCAGCGCGCAAGCTCTTAGGGGCTGGTAATTTACTAACCACTAGATCATAAACTTGTGCAGGCACAAGAGCAGTTAATGTTCCTTTTTTAACTATAAGCATTTCATAAAAATGCCGCACTGACCATTTTTCAGCGAAAGTGTAAACTGTTGCTCCGCTTAAATACCCACGTGCTTGGATAGATAGGCCTCCCACATGAAACAAAGGTAAAGGATTAATCCAAATGTCCGTTGAGGTAGCCTGAAGATGATAGTTAACTGCTTGAGCAGAAGCTAATAAAGCATCTTTAGAAAGGGCCACCAGCTTTTGTTGGGAAGATCCTGAGGTGGTTAACCATAGATGCCTCTCAAATTTATTGATAAGCATTTCCCCTGTTTCCCAGAGCGAAGGTTTTCTTACAGGAAGACGAGGGTTTAACAATAGATGCGATTCAGCAGACTGCCAGTTGATCTTAATCATAGGTTAGCTATCAAACGATTATAAAATTTAAATTTCTTTAAGCTTTTTGCCCTATCGCTATAAAATACATTAGGAAAGCTTTAACACCATGAAAAATTAGTATTATCTCATTGTTATCCATCTTCTCAAGTAAAAAATAGGAAAATAGTCTCTTTCTTGGTAGAAGCATTTTAGTTCTCCCTTGAAAAATTAAGAAAGCCTTTTTACTATTTCATAGTAAGCCCAAAACTTAAAATATTCTTTGTCTTATCGACTACTCAAATAAATGCTATCCATTTAAAACCATAAAATATATTAAAATAAATATTCTATCCTATAATTTAGCCGAATATTATACCCAAGGCTTTGTATGTTAGATAAGTATATTAAGATTAACTCCTATCAAAAATTTCAAATTGCCTTAAAAGAAAAAGAAATATTTCTCGACGAGACTAAATGTATTGTTAACCATGGAACCTTAGGAGAACGTGTGGTTAGCCGTACCCTATCTAAAGTAAGAGTAGGCTTATGGAATACTATTATGGATTTTGTTTTAGAAATATTTTCAAAAGCTTACAGAAAAGCTAAGCTAATTATTAAAGATAATCTAGAAAGGTTTGCCTACATGACTCGCCATCCCCAAAAGCCTTGTATAGTTCTTTTCAACAAATACTTGGAAGCCAACAACCTAAGCGTAGAAGAAGAAAGACAAGCGTATAAATTACACAGGAGCTATTCAAAAGAGCAGTCCAACGCTGAGCTTGAGAAATTAAGTGAACCTATCGGCTTTTTAGATCATTTAAACCGGAAGGCCTCCAGTGAAAGCAGCTCAGATGTCGGTAAAGATAACTTAGCTAACAATGAAGTTGATAACAAGAGAGATGACCTCTTTTTTAATGAAGCGAGGCGAGATAAACAGGTAGCAAACCTAGAGCCTTCGATAGATTCTCAAAGTATCACTATTTTAACTACCCCTCAAGAAAGCATCCCTTCACTAGCCATTTTTAATGCTAACCTGGCAGATATTGAACACGAAAAAGCTGAGGTCAATTATGAAGCTGCAGAAGAGGCTGGAGACAATGCACTCCCCCTCGCCCCTCAAGAGATTGATAGCCATGATTTCCCTGAAATTCACGAGGAGAAGGTGAATGTTTGCGAGGAAACTTTTATTTTTGAGTCAAGTAAAGCAAGCATATTAGTTAAACAATCTTTTGCTTCTCAGCATAGCTTGTTTGAGGATGATGCTATAAAGGCAAAAAAGATGGAATTAAACCATCAAATTGATGATCTATTAAAAGATATTCGCCATCTCGCCTCTCAGCTTGCAGACTTAGATGAAGAATGCACGAACCAATTATTTGAAAACCAGCTTTGTATAGAAGAAAATGCCAAGCTGTGGTGGTGGGCAAAGAAGCCCATAAAAGAGCCGCTGAAAATTAAAGAAAAATACGAGGAAAAAATGGCTAAAATAATAATTTTAAAAGAGATAAAAGAGGCTGAGCATGCCGATTTAATAGAACAGCAAAAAAAATTAGCTTCCAGGTAACTTCTGCTGTTTAAATAAACTGTTATACATTAGATAACCACTTTTTGAATTATAGAGGCCTTTAGATGATTGCATCACGCTCATGAGCGTCATTGAATTCGCTTATCAAACTTCATGAAAGAAAATTTTATTGCTATCCTACTTTTTTTCTCATCTGCTCATGATCTGCCTTAATTTTTTGTAGCTAAGCCTATCTACTTTATTATTCTATTCTAAACTATAAGGTTTTTTTCACCTATTTGAGCTGCTATTACCTCTTTGTTGGAAGCTAAAATAGCTTTTTCCTAAGGGGAAAAAATCAAGCATTTGGTTATTAACAAAAACATGCCCTGCCTTAGGGGAGATATAGATGCACAATAAAAAATATCGAGGGATAAAGTATATAAATATCTTCCTGTGACAATTTCCCAAAAGTGAACATTCTTGTCGTATACACCGATTAAGATGGCTATCGAGTTGCTGTCCGGAGAAAATGCTACATAGGTATTACCAATAAGTCCTGCCCAAATGTGCATACATTTTCCAGTTTCGGCTTCCCACAGGCAAATATTATGATCAACATATTAGCTTAGGACAAGCCTCTTACCATCCGGATTTTCGCTCCTCCTTTAAGATTTATTCAAAATGTTGGCTTGCAAGAAGCTCATCAAAGCCCAGGCCATAACCTTTTACAGGTTGTAAAAAGGGACCCTGATTGATTATCATTCCTAAAAAAGGATTATCCTGATAAATATGATGCGATAGAAGCCCGCAGGGCTCTGGGGTGGTAAGAGAAGCCATATATGCTGCACTCATTTGCCCTAAAGGATGATCTAAATAAGAAGTTACTACTAGGCGCTGCCTAATATCTACCTGCTTCAACCTTTGTATAGCCGGCTTCATGATTAATACCTGAGCCGCTTCAGGCTGCCCATAGGCGCTTTTAAAAAATTCATCGGCTGCTAGAGGCACCTGAAAGGTTTCAAATGCCTTTTTCCAAGCTTTATAGGTAAAAGGAAAGGGATCTTCTATGTAATCAATAGAGGTCTTGGGAATAGGTAAGCGCTCCATGAAGGCCCAAAATTGCTCTACAGTTAATTTGGCATTAAAATCTAATCGCCATTTTGCATGAGGAAACAAATGAGCCATCTCTGCAAAGATTTCTTCTTCTAATGAAAGATTATGGCCTAATTTTACTTTAAAAAAAGTAAAGCCATTTTCCCATGCCTTTTGAAGATTATTGAGGCTAGACTCATCCAGATGAGCCATCAGATAATGGCTCATAGGAATTTTACAAGTTTCAAATAAGCTACGTTTATTGGCGCGCGCTTTTGCATCAGCGCGAGCAAAATAAATTGATTGGGTTGTAAGGCGTGTACATTTTCCTCTTTGCAATAAATCCAGTTGAGTTTGCAAGGGTAAATCGCCTAGCTCTTCCCAAGGGTGGCAGTCTGCATAGCCTATAATTCCCCCTTTAAAGGTAACTTTTAACAAGGCTCCGCGCCTTAAAGAGTGAAGGATTTTTGATTGAATAGGCTGCTTGCTAGTTAATTCATAAAAGGAACATTGAATTTTCATTACAACCAAAATCCTACCGATAGGCACAACCCAAATAATAGGTTTAATAAAGCAGCCATTCCTAAGAAGGTGTTATAGATTTTAGAGGGTTCATAAAACCAAATGCAGCGTATAAGAGTAAAACCTAAAGGCAAGGTCACGAAACACAATAGCCCCGCCTTGTAAAAACCTAGATCACTCCAAAGTAAACTTAGAAAATAAGGCAAAAGAATTAAAAGGGTGATCTCTAAACGGGCAAAAGTTTTCCCAAATTTTACTGCCATCGTTATTTTTTTTGCTTTTTCATCACTCTCTATATCCCGTAGATTATTAATAGCATTAACAGCGGCTGCCAATAAACCAATCTGCAAACCAGCTAAGAGAGCTTCTTTTGCAATCCTACCAGCTTGCAAATAAAACCCTACTTGGGTTCCTATAATTCCAAAAAAAATTATCACAAACAATTCTCCTAGCCCATAATAAGCTAAGGGAAAGGGCCCTCCCGTATAGCCGTAAGCTAGTAACGAGGCAACGATAAGCAAAATTAAAAAAGGGATACCGCCTTGCACGATCATAGGTATGCCTATGATAAAGGCGAGCGTTAGACAAAAATATCCACCATATAATACTTCATGAAAGCTCAGCCAACCTTTTTGTGTGGCACGCTCCGGTCCTAATCTTGCTGTGTTATCAGCCCCTTTTTTAAAATCAAGAGCATCATTAATTAGATTTACGGCCACTTGAATGAAAAGGCCTGCTAGCAAAGCTGAAGCGAACGCTATTCCTTTAAAATGCGAAGTATACTTAATGGCAAGTATAGTACCGACAAAGATCGGAACCATGCTTAATATCAAGGTTTTAGGGCGAGAAGCCCAAGTAAAAGCTTGCCATTTAGCTGGCTTTTTAAGAAAGTTACCATTCATTGCTTAAATCACTTTTTATTCTTTTAAGGCAGCCTAGAAAAAGTAGAAAAATCAGGTGGGCGTTTTTCTAAAAAAGCTTTCTTTCCTTCTTGGGCCTCTTCAGTCATGTAATATAACATTGTAGCATTTCCCGCCAGTTCTAAAAGCCCCACTTGACCATCACAATCGGCATTTAGAGCCGCTTTTAAACAGCGCAAGGCTAGAGGAGAATGCTGTAGCATTTCGCGGCACCAGCGAATAGTTTCTTGTTCGAGCTCTTCATAAGGAACCACACAATTTACTAACCCCATTTCTAAGGCTTGCTGTGCACTATATTGGCGGCAAAGATACCAAATCTCACGTGCTTTTTTTTGGCCGACAATACGAGCTAAATAGCTGCACCCCAGGCCTCCATCAAAAGAGCCTACACGTGGACCCACTTGCCCAAAACGAGCGTTGTCACTAGCGATAGTCAAATCACAGACTATATGTAGGACATGCCCTCCTCCTATAGCATAACCTGCTACCATAGCAACAACAGGCTTAGGTAAAGAACGAATCTGTTTTTGTAAATCCAATACATTGAGCCGTGCGACTCCATCGGCGCCAATATATCCTTCATCTCCTCTAACACGTTGGTCGCCACCCGCACAGAAAGCCTCTTTTCCCTCCCCTGTTAATATAACTACACCAATAGAAGATTCATTACGACAGACTTCAAAAGCATCTTGCATTTCTATAATAGTCTCGGGCCGAAAGGCATTGCGCACCTCAGGACGATTGATAGTTATTTTAGCAATACCCTCTTCTGTTTTTTCTAATTTGATATCCACGTATTGTTTAATAGACGTCCAAAGAAATGACGTTACGGACATGATAAAACCTCTTGAATAAATGATTGAATAATTTTAAGAAAAAGAAGGGATTGCTCCCACGGAGCTCGATGCCCGGCATGAGCGATGCTCTCCACACGTGATAAAGGATGAGAAAAAGTAAGTTCATAAGCCTTAGCTAAAAATTTGGTGTCTAATTGTCCAGTGATCCAAAGGATAGGGATGGGTAAGTCTCTTAAAGCTTCTGATAGGTCATCTTGATGGCCTTTGGAAAAAAATCTTAGTTGATCTTGTAAATTTTTACGTGAAAACTGATGTTCTGAGCGTTTGATCGGAAAGCTTTTACCCCTAAAAACAGCTTGGCAATTCCAAGCTCTTATAACAGCCTCCCAGGGGTCATTTTCAAAACGATCTGCCCAGGCATTATCAGCTTCTACTCTCCTTATTTTCTCTTCTTTGGAAGTGATCCCCGGATGGGCCGAAATGACAATTCCTGCACGCCACTGCTTAGGATTATCTAGCAAAGCATGCAGTGCTAACCTTCCTCCTAACGAATAACCTATTAGGATATCATCATGTCTTGGCTGCACCAAACGGTTAAAACGCTGAGCCCACCCCCATAGTTTATCAGCAGCGGGAGCAAGAGAAGCGTGTCTAAGACTATATGCATGTAAATTAGGAAGGCTAAACCTTTGCCAATCGGTGGGAAGACCTAAAAAACCATGAAGGGCATGAATTTTATTCATAAACTCTCTATACAATTCCAAAAACGCATAGTTGCTGTTTCGTCTGGCATAATTTCAACCAACTGATGCCCTCCATAGGATATAGCTTTGGGTAAATGTGTATAATGCACATAGCGCATATTCCACATATCAGCAAAAGACCTAAAACGAAGTTGATGTTGATTTTGTATCCGTTTATTTGCATACATGGAAGCAAAAATTTTTCCTCCACTATTATTAATGACGATGAGATTAAGATCTATTTCTTTTAGCTGTTCTAATATCCAAGGCGCTGCAAGGTCATAAAGGGTAGTTAAATCCCCTATAATTCCCCAATTTTGCTGAGAGTAGGAACTCATTCCTAGAAAAGTAGATAGCTGACCATCAATACCATTTAATCCGCGATTTGCAAATATATTTTCATGTTTTTCCTCACGGGTGGCATAAGCGTCCCACTCTCGTATGGGTAGGCTATTGCCCAAGTAAATTAAAGAAGAAGAGGGAATCTGCTTAGATAAATGATAGATAAGAGAAGCCTCAGCTTGAGGCTCTTCTTGCAATAATGTCAAGAGTTTACTTTGATAACGTTGGTCTTCTTTTAGCCATGCGCTACAAGATTTATTTATAGTATAACTATATCTATAAATAGAAAAAAAATCGTGTAAAGGTACTAAGCAATTTGAGCCCCAGCTTAAACCTGTGAAAGGTAATTCACTGATAGAACAAACGTTTATTCTACCTTTAAGCTCTTCTAAATCACGCCAGAGACGAAAGGTGGGAATGCCCCCTATGCGTAAGATCCCATCTATTGGATAGCCTGCGTTTTCAGCAGCTCTCCATATGTTTTCGCTTCTAGTTATACTCTGCGCAAGTAAGGAAGGATTTTCTCGTAGACCAGAAGTTGCTTCTAAATAAACAGGAGCTTGATAATTCGATAAAAATTTTACAATGGCTTGTCTTGCCTGAGAAGATAAAGCGCCTACCACTATGAAAGGATATCGATTTGTTTGGATAAATTGATCGAGAGCTGCTTTTGCAGCCTCCATGTCTCCCTTTTGAGGGGTCACTGGTATACATCTATTATCTAGCTCTTTCCATGCATTAAAATTTTGATTGAGAGGTTCTTCTAAGCAAACATTAATATGGGCTGGCCCATTTTGCTTCCATTTTTGAAGTGTACACAACTCTCCAGCGGCAATATCTTGTTCAAAGACAGCATAATGCCCAAATAAGCCTACTTGTTCAGCTGCCTGGGGCGATCCGGTGCCGCGCAAACGGCGAGGACGATCGGCTGTCAATAAGATCAAAGGGAGGCCGGTATAATAAGCTTCCATAGCAGCTGGCAAAAGCTCGCCGGCTGCTGTTCCGGAGGTAGTTAAAACTACTGTGGGGCGATGCATACGCTTACTACGCCCTAAAGCAAAAAATGCAGCTGAACGTTCTTCGGGCCAATAATAAAGTTTAAACCGCCCAGTTTTCTCCAAAGCCGTGATAAAAGGGACATTGCGGCCGCCGGGGCAAACACATATTTCTTTAACTCCCCTGTAAAGCAGCTCTTGCAAGATTTGTATCACTAACTCTTCATTATCTTTTGTGAAAAGGATATTCATATTCATAAAGATATCATCTCTTTGATCGAAAGAAGCTTTAAATTAATTTCTTGCCATTCATGGTGCCATTGACTAGCGGGCACGATTCCGCATCCTGCTCCAATTTTTGCCCCTTGACTATTCCATTGAACATTGCGGATACCTACAATGCATTTAGCTTGTTTTTTACTATCGAAAAGGCAGCCTACTGGTGCACCATAACGCCAACGATCGATTTTTTTATTGTATAACTGTAACCATTCCTTCCCTTCTTCTTTAGGAAAAACACCTAACGCAGGTGTAGGATGTAAAGCTTTTACAAGAGATAAAAAATCTGCAGTCCCGTTTATTTTTAAATAGATAGGAGTCATAAGATGAGAAATTTTAGGAAGCTGTAATATTTGTAATTCTCCAATAGTTACCGCTCCTAAAGAAGATAAAGATTCTTGTATGCCTTCAATAACCATCTGATGCTCATATAATTCCTTTGAATCCTGCATGAAAGTAGAGTCAGATTCCCTATATCTTTTAGTACCTGCGCAAGCTACTGTTTCGATCAGGCCTTCAAAAGCATTATGATAATTGAATAATATTTCAGGAGAAGCACCTAATATCCCTTCTGTTTCCTCCCAATATCCATAGACATAGAGCTGTTGATCTTTTACATAATTAATTAAATGCTTAAGAGAACTGCCTAACCTATCCGGTGTCATAGTACTTGAACTCTCTTCAAAAACATAGGGCACAGCTTTTTTTAATTTTTTATTGTAAAAATGATTATGTAATTCTTTCCAAGTATTTTCAAAATGACTTAAGTAAGGATTTTTCCAGCTTAGCGGCAGAGGCTTATCGGAATATTTATGCATAGCAGCTAGAAGTTCATGGGGGCTGACGATAGCTGTATATTCCTGTTGAAACCAAGGGCAAGGAGAAGAAAGAAAAAAATCAGGAAAATAAAAAAAAGGGCTTGCTGAGTCATCAATGTCTTCTAACCAAGTACGTGTTCCCCACCCAATCAAATAGCTATCTTTACTTAGACGGATTAGGCTCCCAGATTTTATAAAGCAGCGCCAATCTTGCAGGGCCAACCTCATGTTGCCTCCATTAAATTTTCTTTTTTTCTCTTAAAGAATAATTTCTTTTCTAAAATTAGGAAATCAAGGATAAGTATAAGGCCTTTCTCTATCCACTACATTTTGTAAAGCAGCTAAATCTGATGCTTGGATTAGATCCTTGCTGAGAACTTGTAGGAGTATGGCGCGTACGTTTGGACTTTTAAGAGAGGGTGAATCGATAAATTTAGCGGCTAGCGTTTTTTTTACCTCTAAATTAGTGATAGCATTTTCTAGCTGAACTTTATCAATGCTCATAGGCATTCTTGTTTTATCTTGTACGATTCTCAATTGGTTTTGCATAAGCTGTTCGGCCTCTTTGACTCGTACATTTATCTCCTGGTTTATCTGCTTAGTCTGTTCGAGGGTGAGAGAAGGGTACTTGAAAGCTACAGGCTGATTTTTGCTCTCATTAGAAGAGGAAGGCTCACGCGTTACAGGCATGCTTGGAATGGTGGGGGGCTCCTGCTTTAAGTGGCGCAATTCTTGCTGTAAATCTGCATCCGTAAATGACTGTACACTAGCTGCATGTAATTGGCATAAGTTAGTCAAAGGAAAGACAAAGCTAAACGTTTGCATGCTCATAGAGAGAGAAAAAGATAGTAAAGTCATTGCTCCGCTGCGGAGTAAAAGCTGATATTTTCTCATTGCGTACCTCTTTGTTAGTTGGCTTACCTGATGCCATTTCAATTTTTTTTTGGCAAGTACCAATTTTATTAAAAGTCTATTAAATGCAATTTGTTTTTTTATTTAGTTTAATTTCGTTTATATATATAGTATTTCGAATTATATGGCTTTCATTGATGTAAGGATTTTTCAACTATGGCTAGTATTTTAAATATTCCTAAAGAACCCTATCATTTAAATTTCGCACGCAAACAGCTCCAATCGCCCCTACAAAAAAATTATAATCCCTGCCAAGCGTTAAAAACAGCCCTCATTAAAGAAATTGTAAAAAAAAGTTTGCTGGAGTTATCCATAGCTTTATCTTTCACAGGGTTAGCTTGCTTGTTTGTAGCTACTCCATTAGGTATGGCCACGCTGCTGCTTTCTACGATTGCCAGTTTGGCTATTACTACATTGCTGAGGTTAGTACGGGCATACTGTATCTTCCGTTTATTTCAGTTAAAGCATTCTACTTCTGGGAAGGCACTTGAAAAGAAAGCACAACTTACCTCTTGGTTAGGTTTTATCAACACTCTTATCCCCACGGCTTTTCGTCAGTTAGTGGATGCTAATACACGCGAAGTAATCGTACATGAGGGAGGACATGCCTTAGCAGCAAAAATTTTAATAAAAAATCCTCTTGTAAGCATTTCTATTACTCCTTTTGATGGCGGTCATACCACTTACTACGTTAGATCTTTAACAACGATAGGGCAATATATCGGACGCGCTAATGCTGAAGTGCTAATCATAGCTGCAGGCCCGGCTTTAGCAATTTTAGCAGCCACTGCTGGTTACAGTGCTTCCCTTGCATTAAACAAATCTCATCCTGAGCTTAGCAGATATCTTAAAACAGCTACTCTCAGCACCATTAGTCAGCATTTCTTATATGCTTTGTCTGCTTTGTGGACGACTACCCCAATACAAGCACATGATTTTGTCAATTTAATGGCTGCTGGGCTATCTCCGATTGTTGCGGCTATCTCCATCGTCGCTCTACCTATATTAATAAGAGTAGGTTTTTATCTTTATCATCGAAATGAAGGTAGCCAAAAGGAAAAGACTAACGAAAAAGAAAAGATTGCTTTAAATAATAATGTGGGATATCAAGGCTCTTCATATAACACTTTACTATTAGATGCTCAGCCTATCTAAAAGTTTTAATTTTTCCTGAGCAAATCTATTAGAAATTAGGTGATTGACTGAAATTGAAGAGATTTGCTAATTTAATTTCTATGAAAAAATTTACCTATCTTTTGTCTGAAACTTTTATTCCTCTTATTGGCAGTTAGCTGCCAAAATATATACTTTTCTTCATACTTATATTTATCGTTTAAAGAGCAGATAGCAAGGTAAGCTTTCTGCCTATACCCTCGATTATCAATAGGAATAAAATGAATACAAAATTTTTGTTTGTGAGTACTGGCTTTGCGCTATTTGCTATGTTTTTTGGTTCAGGAAATCTAGTTTTTCCCTTACTCGTAGGTATTGAAAGTCAGGGCCATTATTTAATTTCCTCATTAGGCATTATTTTTACAGGCGTGCTTGTTCCTTTCTTAGGCGTTTTTGCTATGCTTTTATACAAAGGGGAAACCAATGAATTTTTAGGCACGATGGGAAGCTTTGCAAAATTCTGGTTTCCCCTTATTGCTTTATCTTTGATGGGACCTTTTGGTGTACTTGCACGTTGCATTACAGTCGCGCATGGAAGCTTTACGCTGCTTTTCCCTGACTGCTCTCTTATCTTTTTCAGCCTAGCTTTTTGCGTCATCCTCTTTTTGCTCACCACCAATAAAAGTCAGATTATTCCTTTCTTAGGTTCTGCTTTAACTCCTTTTTTACTGCTTTTTTTATTAGCAATTATTTTAGCAGGTATGTGGTATGGCCAGCTACTCGAGCCTTTCAATCCAAACTACTGGCCTGCATTCCACGAAGGAGCTTTGCAAGGTTATCAAACGATGGATCTTTTAGCTGCCTTCTTTTTTTCGACTTTTGTTATAAAGCATCTCTCCGCTCAATTTTCGGCAGCTTCTGATAATAATCAGCTTGTCAAAGTCTTTATAAAATCAGCCTTGCTTGGCGGTGGCTTACTTGCTGCAGTTTACTGTGGACTTGTTTACTTGGGAGCGGCTTTTGCTTCCGATTTGAAGGGAATAGCTCCTCAAATGCTCCTTGGAATTATCTCTCAAAAAACGCTTGGAGCTTTCTCTGCCCCTATTGTTTGCTCTGCTGTTATCTTGGCATGTTTTACTACTGCCGTAGTATTGACCTCTCTTTTTGCTGATTTTTTCAAGCAACAAGTCTGCCGAGAAAGCATTCATTCCTCTCTTTCCCTTCTGTTCACTTTACTTATTGCTTTCGGGGTATCTACCCGAGAATTTTCCGGTATTGCTACCTTTTTAGCTCCTATTTTAGAGACATTATACCCCGCTCTCATCGTATTAACGTTGATCAATATTGCCCACAAATTAGGAGGCATAAAGTTACGTCGATGGCCTGTAATGCTCACCTTTGCAGTAAAGTTATATTTTTTGATAGAATAATAATCATCGCCTTCATATTTGAAATTTTACTTATCAAATAGGCGCTTTGCTTATATTAAATTTTAAGATGGGTAAATATTATCAACAAGAAAGTAGATGAAAAACGTGTGTTTTTTGCTCTCGAAGTTAAGGCTCCTTGGCCTGAAAAATTGCCTAAGGGGCGTGTTTTAGATCCTCACACGCGTCATGCTACCTTAGCTTTTGTAGGAGAAATTTCTCTTTCTGATTTGTTTCAACATGCCTTTCCTCGCCCTTCCTTCAAAGTAGGCCTAGTAGGGGTTTTTAATGAATGCCTATTTTTGCCTTTTCACCATCCTAATGTCGTAGCTTGGAAATTTGATTGGTATGATGAAACTAAGGAATTAAGGGAGTATCGCCAAAAACTTTTAAATTGGCTGAATATGCATCACTATCCCCTGCGAGATAACCCTAAAGATTGGCTGTATCATGTAACTTTGTCCAGAAAACCTTTTGAGAAAAAAGAGTGGCAAGCAGCTTTTAAACCTCTACCCATGCTTACGCAATCTCTTCATCTTTATGCTAGTTTTGGTCACTTAGACTATCAGCCTTTATGGTCCCATTCATTCATTCCCCCTTTTCAGGAAATTAAGCATCCTAGTAAGACTGTTTATCTAATTAATGCAGAAAATTTCAATCAGCTCTACCAGCATGCGTTTGCTGCCCTAGCTTTTTATCATCCGCCCCTTACCTCTTACTATCATACAAAGAACTATAGTCACTTAAAAGAAATTATTGCCGATTTAAATTTTTTGATTGCTCAGGTAAAAGCTGATCAAGACTGTCCCCTTAACACCCTTCATGTATATAAAGACATCCAGATAAAAGAGTCTATTTTTCAATTTGAAATGATAATAGATAAATAAGTTAGAACGACTAAAGGGTTTTATCTTATTTAATTTTATTTAAAGAACAGGTGTTAGCCAAGGAAGAATGGAAAGATTAAAGGGCAGTAAGATCTTATCAAATAAGAGAGGTATAGGAATCAAGCAAAGGCACATAAGCTTCAATCTTTTCACATGCTCATTGCATGATGAGGTTAAAGTTAGCTCTCTAAGCAGCTCTTTATTAAATAGTGATCTTTCAGCGCTTTTTCTGGCCATCTACTTGATATTTTAGCTATAACCAAGAGTATAAATTTTATTAAGCCACATACTTTAAAGAAACTTGAGCTTGCCTACCTAATTCTTTAAAAGATACTCTCTACTTTGCGAAGATGATTGTATAATAGTTGCCTTCGTATAAAAAGCAGCTCAAAAGCGTATAATAGTTTAAAAAGCAAAGAAAGCTATTTAACAATTTGTTGCTTTATAACCCCCTCAATTTTTTTATAGCCTATAAAAAAGTTTTATGAGTGCAAAAGGGAGGCTAGCTAATATGTCGCTAAAACTTCCCCACGTACATTTATGTACACCACCGCATCACTAATTTCTATAATAATCATGCGCTGATGCTGTTTTGTCTCTTTTTCTCCCCCCCATGCATCACCAGCTTTTTGTGTGGTCCATTGAATCTCATACTGGCCTGGTAAAAGCTTAAAAACTTTTGATATCCTACGATTCATAAAGCTTTTTGGTGCTAAATCCACCTCTTCGTCATTAAATTTAACAGAAGTAACGGTAACGTGTGGCATTGCGCTATCTTCAATAGATAAATGCACTTCAACTTTATTGGCTACAACAATAGCTTCTAGGGGAGGAGAATAAAATAGTAGAAAAGGGATAAGAAAAAAGCAGGCTTTTAAAATTGTTTTTAGCATATATATCTCTTTAACTTAAAAATTTATTTGATATCCCCGCAAAATAAATTAGCACGGAAATTCCATCCTTGTTATATCATAACTTTTTAACCTTTTCATTTAAATTTTCAAAGCTATGCAAAAATTAATGAATTCCCGGGTAAATTTGTTAGAAATTGCTCGCCAGGCCATGCTAGCTAAAGGATTATCTCCTGATTTCCCCTCAAAGGTACAAGCTCAGTTAAATAAGCTACAAGCGCCGATGCTTGATAGCTCTAATGAACGTAGTGACATGACTAATAAACTGTGGTTTTCAATTGATAATGATGATTCGTTAGATTTAGACCAGTTAACCTATGCCGAGCGTATAAACGATCATTTAATAAGAGTGTATGTAGCCATTGCGGATGTAGATGCATTAGTTAAAAAAGATACCTCTCTTGATCGGCATGCTTTGGCAAATACCACCTCTGTTTATATGCCCATGATCGTATTTCCTATGCTGCCAGAGAAGTTATCAACTAATTTAACCTCGCTTAATCCGAATGAAAAAAGAGCCTCTATTGTGGTCCAAATGGATGTAGATGAATCAGGTAGAGTAGTGGATTACCATCTGTTTCAAAGCTACGTCTTTAATTATGCTAAACTTGCTTATAATAGTGTGGATGTGTGGTTGGAAACGGGAGCTTTACCGCCTGAGCCTATTCAAAGAATAAAAGAGTTGGCTTCTCAAATACGCTTGCAAGATGAAGTAGCTCAACGCCTAAAAAAACATCGCCAATCTTTAGGCTTTTTAACATGGGAAACTTACGACCCACAACCCATTATAAAAGAAGGCCAGGTAGTAGATCTTCAAGAGGTAAAAATTAATCGTGCGCGTGAGTTAATAGAAAATTTAATGATTGCCGCAAATACCTGTATTACTGCATTTCTACAAAAAAATAAGTGCCCGATAATTAAACGGGTTATTTGCCACCCCAAACACTGGGAGCGCATTGTACAAATTGCTGAGAAACATAAATTTCCTCTTCCTCTTAACCCTGATTCAAGAGCTCTTGAAAATTTTTTAATTAAAATGAGAGCGGCGGATTCTTTAAATATGCGCGATCTTTTTTTAGTGATTAAGAAGCTTTTAGGACGGGGGAAATATATTGTACAAGCCCCTACGGATAAAACCAGCCAGCATTTTGGCTTGACCTTAGCGCCCTACACGCATGCCACTGCCCCTAATAGGCGTTACTCTGATCTAATTGTCCAACGTCTGATTAAAGCTCGCCTTGTAAATCAAGCTTGCCCTTATTCTCTTTCTATTTTGCAAACCATGCTGCAAACATGCACAGAAAAAGAGATATGTGCAGACAAGGCTAAACGCAGTGTAATGAAATCTGTCTTAGCATTATATTTAGAAGATGCAATCGGTAAGACTTTTGATGCTTTCCTAACAGGCAAAGGAGAAAAAGGTAACTGGATCCGATTGATTAGCACCGCTATTGAAGGCAAGCTTATCAATGGCTATCAAAATATTGAGGTAGGAGATCGGTTGAAAGTTAAGCTAGTTTCTGTCAATGCTGAGAAAGGCTTTTTAGATTTTGTACAAGAAAAGCATTAATCTTTTATCTCTTGAGGAAAAGCTTATGAGTAGGTAAAGAGTTATTCAAAAGCCTATAATTCTATATGGCTTAAATTAGCCTCGGATAGGTTATCCTTTGTCAATGAGCAATCTCTCAGCTTGGCATAGCTTAAATTAGCCTTTGATAAATCGGCTCCCTCAAAAATCGCATGCGAAAGCTTTATATGCGGAATCTGAACTCTTTCAAGTTTCTGATCTACAAAAGAGAAGTCTGTCTTTTTTAAAATCATCATCGCGTTGACTGCGGCAACGCTTAACTTTAAGCAATCTTTAGAAAACTTAATAATCTTTAAAAGCATATGCTGGATTTCTAATAGTCCGGAAGCTTGCTGTAAATAATCTGCCGCAAAAAGATGGACTATGTGGGAGTTCATTAATTGACCGCTATTAGAGATTTTCTGCGTAAACTCGTCCTCTTTCTCTTGAATAAGCTGCTTCCATTCCCTACAAACCAGCTTAACTTGACCTTGATCTTTTGCGCCCAATTTTGCAAATATTTTTGAGCTAATCTCTGCATAAGGCCCCAATTTAATGCGTGGAGGCTCGCTTTCCGCTATTTCTTTAAATGAAGTGATAGCATTAGAAGAAGGTAGTAAAATCCTTTTCTTAAAAGTGAGGGATTGGGGAGCTATAAGAGAAAGCTACAAGCATGAAGGTAAGTCATCCCCCTTCCACTACTCCGCACACCCGATTAAGGCAGGTATGATTTAAATAATAAGTAGGCAGCTAATTAACAAATCTACCTAAACTCTAATCAAGATTTTTACTTTAAGATAAGGCGAGCTTTTCTCTTAGGATCGGCAACAGATAGCCAAGAGTGGGTTAAGACTAGCTCTAGTGAAAAAATTAATGGAACCAGGCAAGAGATATAGGCATGTCATGTAAAAACCTACTTTCAAGAATTCAGTCACTCATATTCTAGATAAATTCTCCTGCAACATTATAGCTAAATATCAAGAGCCTTAGCTGTTTAAGGCAAAAAAATATTGCATAATTTAAAATAATTATAAAGAATGGAGATGCGAAGGTTGTTTTTTAAACTCAAAAAAACAAAATAGCAGGCCATCAATCAAGATGGATGCAATTTTAGTTTTCAAACCATGAGGAGGAAGCTATGACAAGCACAAGTCCTACAATTTTCCCCCAACAGTCTATAACTTTTACCCCCATAACTACCCATCTACCGCCAACAAAAGGAGAAGCTATTGCTAAAGTAATTTTTCGCCTAATTGGTCAGATTTCGAATAAACCAAAATATATCTACGATGTAAGCATAAATGCTGAAAAAAAAGAGGCAATAGCGAGCGTTAAACATAAAGATTCAATTTTGATAAAGCACCATACTCACTATTGGAATGTTAAGTATATAAATTTCCCTAAAGAATTTACCTTAAAGCAAATTTCCGAATTGATGATTCGACAGCATCCTGCGGTAAAAGTATCTAAAGAAAAGAGCATTGAACAGTTAAATTTAGAAGCTGAAAGCTATGATCGGCAATATCCCGTTAAGGTAGAAATAGGAATAAAAGGCACGACCCACCAGGGAAAAGAATATTATTTAAAGCTATGCCCTGACAAACTTGAAGATAGCAAAGCTTATATTAAAGATGCACAGGGAAATCCAGTACAAATTAGCCTCAACTTAGGACCTCTTAAGGATTATCGATATAAAGATATCCGTAACAATATTTTACCTAATTTTAACTCTAAATATCAAGTTAACTTAGTTCAAGAAGCAAAAGGACCCTGCTTACGGCTGACTACTTTAGCACCGCTTACACAACAAACAGCTCCCGCCTCAGGAGAATTTCAGCAAGCCACTTCGTCTGCATCTATTTCTTCTTCTCACCTGCTTGCAAGAGCTGTGCCTTTGTTCTCTATCCGCAATACTCAGGACTTGGCTAATTATCTGGCTGGTGAAGGCTATATAGATCCCTTAGTTGGCAAGATTGTTAAGAAGATGGTGGATAGCTTTACCCAGCTTCAGCAACCTTCGACAGAGGCGATTAAGGAAGTTATCAAACTATTTGATAAGTTGGAGGAGTATGATCAATTTCGCATTCTCAAAAGTTTGATCACGCATTTTGTGGATAACCCTCTCACCGATAAGAAAATTTTACACGCCTTGACAGACATTTTGGTTCATTTTCAAAAATTTATCTACCAGGACAGTTTAGAAATCCCTCCTCACCCATCTGTTCAGTTTTCTTCTATGTCAGCAGGATTTTTAAATAGGCTTGAGCCTACGCATTTTGCGAATATGCTAAAAATTTTAACAGATAATCTTGCGCCGACAGCTCAACCTAAGAAAAATTCTTTAGTCAAACAACACCTCAGGGTAATCATTGCCCTAATTGAAGCTATGTTAATCAAGGAGGTTGAAGGCGTCGATAAAGAAATATACATACACGCCTATGAGGCGATTAGCCAATTTACTAAAGATAAAGACTTAGAGGTGGCTTATCTTGCCAAGTATGGGGAAAATTCTTTTCTCAAAATATCGGATGACCAAACTACCGGAGACATCGTTAAAGATGTATGCTCTCGTACCTTTTACTTCCTAAGAGCGGTAGCAAAGATAGCAGATGCAGTTGACCTGTTTGAACCTTGGCATATTGCCTCGGCTTTCGAGGCTCCAGCAGATTTTCAAAAAGCTTTTGCCTTTCAGGGACCTGGAATTGTGAAAAAGGCTAAAGAAAAGTGGTTCCCCGAGGATTGGTTTAATGTGCTCTTTAAAGTGCGCTATACGCTTTTTGAATATCCCCATATCTTTGTCAAGGCCATTAACACCTTAAGTACAGATGTTGAAATTCAAAAAAAAGAGACGCTCCATCATCCCTTTTTCCTAATGGGGTTTGTAAATCTACTTTGGGAAGGGCTTCATTTTCCCCCTTCTGCTTCTTTAGAAGATCTTGAATTAAAAAAGGTAGCTGTTCAGGTTTTTAAACAAATTTACCAAGCCAATGACACGCAGAAAAATTATAATCCCCAGGAGGCATTTAGCTTAAAGAAAGAGAGGAATAGAACACAACTTCAAGAAATTACTAAACGCTATTTATTAACTTGCACAACTCATCCGCAGCAAGAGATTAGAGAGCTAGCTAAGGGAATTGTAAATGCTTTGCCAATGGATAAAAGTCCAATTACCTCTTTTGAGCCTGCTCCACTAACCGATCTTTTCACTGAAGCTATTAAAAAAGTTCCTCTTTTTGAAACTATGCAACGCATTGCAGAAAAATTAAGGAAAGATGATCAACTTAAGAAAGAAAGAGCCTATTATATCTCTCCTAAAGCTAGCGATTTCGAACGGCAATTCTCTAATCCGCAACCTCTGGCAGAGGAATTAAAAGAGTTTTTCGGGAATAAAAGTGCTTATGCTCTTCATCTTGAAGGCGAAGGTGGGGCCGGGAAAACACTTGCTATGAAAATGCTAGCGGATCAGCTTTTAAAAAACTATTCCGATAGAAGTTATTTTCCTCTTTATACCTACCTTCCCAAGTTAAAGGATCCTATTCATAGAGCTCTAGAACATACTCTGGATTTTTATGGAGTGGATCGAGGTCAAGCCAATCAATTAAGTGGTCGCAAAATTTTGTTGATTTGCGATGCTTATGATGAAATTAACTTTGACAGATTTTCTCGTCGATTTGAAAACCCTAAAAAAATTAACATCTATGTGACGAATAGATTTAAAGATAAAGAAATTTCCAAGGTTATCTTTGTCAGTAAAACAGGAACAGCAAAGAAAAGATGCTTTAAACCCCAAGGTGAAGACTTGCAAAGGCTACGTCTTACTCCCTTTGACGAAGCCCAAATTGTGGCCTATCTAAAAAAATTTGTGGCAGAGCGCCAAAAAGATAAAACCCTTCTTTGGACCGAACAAGAGTATTTGGATAACTTTCAAGCAATAAAAGACTCTTCTTTAGGGAAAGTTATTTCCAATCCTTTTCACCTAAAAATTACGGTGGAGGTTCTTCCTATTATTGTGAAAAAATACTTAAGCGAATATCCCGACCTAGAATTGGAAAGCATGTTTTTTGGAAGAAAAAAATTCGTTGTTTTGAAGGAATTATTCGATGTTTTTGCTTGTGTAACAGCTTATCGATCAAGTGTCAAATCTGAGGGAGAGAGCTATATAGCCCCCGAAAAATTTTTGACTTATTCTGTTCAATTAGCCTTGAAAATGAAAAATTGTAACAGGACTTTTATTCCTTGGCCACCCGAAAGTTTTATTGGAATTAAAGAGCAGGAAAAAAACGATATTCGAAATAGCTTTAAAGATTTTTTTGAACCAGCTAAGAGCAGAGAAAAATTTTATAAAGAATGCCTAATTCAAAGAAATGAAGGATGGTCTTTTATTCATAAGGATTACCAAGAATATCTAGAGTTTTTAGGAAAGAAGCCGCCGGCAGAATTAGAGGAGTTCGTGAAGAGAATCGTTAAGGAATATAAATTTAAGGAGCTTTTTAGCCATCACAGATGAAGTACAAGGAAACAAGAGAGGAGCTTATCCCCTTTTTAAACTTAACTCCAGCTAATGTACCTAACTTTTAAATAAGATCTTTAAAGAGCTTCATTTCATTAAAAAATTTCTGTTTTTCCTCTACAGAAATTATGAAAGAAGCTCTTTTTTTTTACCTTAAACCTCTTGCGGAATTTTTCAGCCAGCTGGAAAAAGGGAATTCTTTTTGATGGAAGCGGACAAATCTTTTGCATCTATCCAACACGAGCTCTATCTAAAGCAGCTGAAGCTCTAAAAAGAGCCTTTCTAAGCAATAGCTTAAAGAAGTTGATCTTTCCAGGCTTTTTTGAACATTCATAATTTTTTCCTCAACAAACTCTAAGGGTAGAATTTCGCCTCGTTGATAAGCTTGAAGAAGCTGTTTATGAAAATCAGGGTTTTCTAGCAATTCTAAGCGTCCCCCGGCATGTAATAAATGTAAATCGCGATACCAAGATAAAATATTTTTTAATAACGCTATGGCCTGCTGATTTACCTGCATAGCTATTGCACCTTCTGTTTCTTTTTCAACTAAATTCTTCTGATAGGCATTCATCTGATCGGTCGATACTTTTTGAATTTCGGCTATTCTAGCTTTTTCTTCTCCCTTTTGAACCTCTTCAATTTGATGGGCAATTTGAGAAGCATATGAGGAAAGTTTGGTATAGGTAGCCATTTTGCCTTCAGCCAGTAATGACAAAATTTGATTACGGCTTGGATCCTTTATCTTGGAAGCAACATTTTTATTGAGAGATTGAAAACGAATCGTACGGCATCGTGACAAAATGGTAGGTAAAAGAGCATGAGCATGACTAGAAAGTAAGATAATAAGACTATTTAAAGCTGGTTCTTCAAATGTTTTAAGTAAAGCATTTGCACTATAATTTAACATCCTTTCGGCATCATAGAGCATAAAGATTTTCCAAGGGCTTTCATAGGGGGGCAAATAGACCTCTTCACAGAATTGACGCATCGAAGCAATACTGTGCATCCCCATTTTACCCTCAGGGCGGTAAATATGAACATCGGGGTGGACATTTTTATCAATTCTTGAATAAGAGTTTTCTCCCATTAGCAATTTTGCCAAGGAAAAGGCAAATTGATCCTTGCAAGCTCCTTCAGGGCCTGCAAACAAGAGAGAATGCCCAATGGCTTGCTTTTGAACCATATTCACTAGATAATCTTTTACGTGCTCATTACCTAGAATGTGGTCAAAAATTTCTCTCATATTGCTCGTCATACCTAAGGTTACCTTACAACCTTCGTATTAAAAAGGAGGATAATTAAACTATTATTAAGCAAATTAACTTATAGTTTTTTTAAATGGATTAATTTTTCTTCCAACCACTGCTTAGCCTGACGAAAGACAGCATCTTCGGGTTGATTAGCGTCAATGACCTGAATGCGCTCAGGAGATTGCCTAGCTAAACTCAAAAATCCTTGGCGTACACGTTTATGGAAATCTAAACGCTCCGCCTCAATGCGGTCTACTTCTCCTCGCCCTGCATTCTCCTTAGAAGCCTTTCGCGTGCGCATGAGGCCAATCTGCGGATCGACATCTAAAAATAAAGTGAGGTCGGGAATTAAATTTTCACTCACACACTCACAAATTTGCTTAACATAAGCCATTCCTAGGCCCCGGCCTATGCCCTGATAAACAATTGTAGAATCATTAAAACGATCGCAGAGCACCACTTTTCCTTTTTCAAGAGCAGGCTTAATCAATTCCTCCAGGTGTTGGGCACGCGCTGCTAAAAATAGTAGCAATTCAGCTTTATACCCAATCGGTAGATCAGCGTTTCGATTAAGAAGCCATTCTCTAATATGAGTGCTTAATCGAGAACCTCCCGGTTCCCGAGTTTTCACTACCTCGTACCCAAGTGATGTTAAAACGGCAGCTAGCTTCTCTATAAGAGTTGTTTTGCCTGCCCCTTCACCACCTTCTATTGTGATAAATAATGTCATAAGCTGTTATTTTCTTCCAAAGTTTCTGAATCTATAGGAGTAGTAGGGCCTTCTAAATCGATTTCTGTGCCTGTTGTTGTTCTATCAGGATTTTCTTCTTCTATGGCTACAGCTACGCTCGCATCTTCTATACTTTCTTCTGCACTTTTCACTTTCTGAATAGCCACAAGATAATCATTATCACGTAAGTTGGCTAGCCTAACTCCTTGGGTATTACGTCCGAGCACGCGTAATTCGCGCATACTAATACGGATAGCTTGTCCACTTGCGGTCATCATGACCATGCCATCGCCATCAGCTACACAAAGGGCCCCCACCACATTTCCATTACGCTCACTAGTCACAATTGAACGTACTCCTACGCCACCACGATTTGTTTGCCTAAAGTCTTCTACGAGGGAGCGCTTGCCAAAGCCATTTTCGCAAACGACAAGAATGGTTTCATCTCCTTTTACGACTTCACAGCTGACGACATAATCATTCTCTTCTCTTAGGCTAACTCCTTTTACCCCTCGAGCCATGCGACCCATAGGCCTAACCTTATCCTCAGCAAAGCGAACGGCCATACCCCTATGGGTAAATATCATCACTTGATATTCTTCTTTTACTAAGCGTGCTGCTACCACCTCGTCACCTTCATCTACATCTAGCGCCCATATACCTTTACGACGTGGATTGCTAAAGTGGCTGAGCTCAGATTTTTTAACCACGCCTTGACGTGTAGCCATCAATATATAGGCTTGCTCATCAAAAGAAGAAACACGCATGATGGTGGCAATCTTTTCATTAGGTTGAATATCTTCTAGCAAGTTAACGAGCGGTTTACCTTTAGATTTACGACTCGATTCGGGTATCTGCCAGACTTTTATCCAATAGCAACGCCCAAGATTCGTAAAAATCAATAGATAGTCATGCATGGTGGCCACATACAAGCCTTTAATTGTATCGTCCTCACGCTTCATCTGCATGCCTGCAACTCCTTGACCCCCTCGCCTTTGTTCGCGGAAAGTATCCATGGGCATACGTTTGATGTAGTCATCTTCCGAAATGGTGATGATCACTGGCTCATTAGCGATCAAATCTTCCATATTCATCTCGCTTTCGGCCGCAATTATCTGAGTTTTACGGGGAGATTTATGCTTTTCTTGGATTTCATTAAGTTCATCTTTAATAATTTGGCGGACCATAAGCTCGCTTGCAAGCACAGCTTTAAAATAGTTGATTTTCTCTAATAAACTTTGGTACTCTTCATTAATTTTGTCATGCTCTAAAGCCGTCAATTGATATAAACGTAAATCCAAAATTGCCATAGCTTGCTTATCCGAAAAGGCAAACCTGTCAATTAAAGATTGTTTAGCCTCCTCGCGGTTATTGCTGGCACGGATCAATCTCACAACCTCATCTAAATGATCAATAGCTTTTAAATAACCTTCCAAGATATGCGCGCGTGCCTCAGCTTTAGCCAATTCAAAACGGGTACGACGGCGAATAACTTCTATACGATGCTCAATCCAAGCACTAATAATGTTTTTTACATTCATAATACGCGGTAGACCTTTATCCAAGGCCAACATATGGCATCCAAAAGTAGTTTCCATATCGCTGAATTTATAAAGCTGATTGATGGTCACCTCAGGGACTTCGTTTCGTTTCAATTCCAACACAATCCGCATCCCCTCTTTATCGGATTCATCGCGTAAATCAGATACTCCTGCCAGAGTTTTACTATTGATCAGGTCTGCAATCTGTTCAATCAGACGAGATTTATTAAGATTATAAGGAATTTCATCGATGACCAAGCGCTGGCGGTCCGGGTTATCTTCCATTTCTTCTACACGGATGACACCCCGTAGAATGATTTTACCATGGCCTGTATGAAAAGCTTCTTTCACTCCCCGATATCCACAAATAATTCCCCCTGTAGGAAAATCGGGACCGGGCATTATTTGCATGATTTCTTCGATAGAAGTTAAAGGTTGGTCTAGCACAAGTAAAGTTGCCTTAATTAACTCATTAAGATTATGGGGTGGTATATTAGTAGCCATACCTACCGCAATTCCTGAGGAGCCATTACATAGCAGATTAGGAAATTTAGCAGGAAAAACGACCGGTTCTTTCTTGGTTTCATCATAGTTAGGAACATGATCTACCGTATCTTTATCCAAATCTTCCATTAATTGCATAGAAGCATGAGTGAGTCGTGCTTCGGTATAACGCATAGCAGCAGGAGGGTCGCCATCAATCGAACCGAAGTTCCCTTGGCCATCAATTAAAGTGTAGCGCATCACCCAGCCTTGCGCCATACGCACTAAAGTGGGGTAGATGACCATTTCACCATGGGGATGATAATCTCCGGAAGTATCCCCTGATATTTTTGCGCATTTACGATGTTTAGCGCCTGGCGACAAGTTTAGCTGCCGCATCGCATAAAGAATACGACGCTGAGAAGGCTTTAATCCATCGCGAACATCTGGTAAGGCGCGTGAAATAATTACAGACATCGAATAACGCAAATAGCTGTCTTTCATTTCATCTTCGACATTACGAGGGATAATCACCTCATTTTTCGTATACGACATATTCACCTTAAAGTTGACGATTTGTTAGATTATATATCTAAGTTTTTTACAGAAAGTGCATGCTGTTCTATGAAAGCTCGCCGGGGAGGCACTTCCTCACCCATCAGCATGGTAAACATGTGATCAGCAGCTATCACATCAGGAAGGGTCACGCGCAGCAATGATCTTTTAATTGGATCCATTGTCGTCTCCCAAAGCTGATCTGCATTCATTTCACCTAAGCCTTTATAACGTTGAATTTCAATGCCTTTACGGCCATTTATCCTTAAAAAATCAAGGATTTCGTGAAGGGTAGAAAAATTATGGGTATGGTTATCTTCCTTAATTTCCATAATTGTTCCATTAGCAATAAGATAATAAGTCAAGTCATACCCAAAGCTTGCCAGCTTATTATTTAGCTGTTCAAGATGCTCTTCTTCATATAATTCCATAAAATTAAGACGCGTAGCTCTAAAAATTCTCATTTCCGGAGTAATTTCTTCTTCAGGAATAGAGGCTAAGGTTTGTTCATGCTGAGTCTTTTGCAAGCACTCATTACGTTCTTTAAGCTCTTCAAATTCATCTAATGAATAAGCAAAGTGTACACCATCAGGCAGCGTAACCTGAAAACGAGGTAGCATCCCTTGAGGATTTTTTGCATGAAGAAATTCTCGAAAAGTGATTCCTTTACGCTCCATGCGCAAAACAAAGGATTCTAGCTCTACCATCAGCTGAAGTAAATCCTTCATCTGGGGAATAGACATAGGCTCTTGATCTTTAGGAAGTCTCATTTTCACATCGCTAATCCCTAATTCCAACAAGTATTCATCCATCTCTTTTTCGGAATGAATATAGCGGCTAGTCTTTTTCCTAGATACTCTATATAGAGGAGGTTGAGCAATGTAGATAAAGTTATTCTCTACTAAAGCAGGCATGTGACGATAAAAGAAGGTGAGAAGCAGAGTACGGATATGCGAGCCATCCACATCCGCATCCGTCATGATAATAATTTTATGGTAACGCAGTTTTTCCAGGTGAAAACCATCAAGGCCAATGCCACATCCTAAAGCAGAAATGATTGTTCCTACTTCGGTGTTCTGAAGAATTTTTTCCAAACGAGCTTTTTCTACATTAAGAATCTTTCCGCGAATAGGCAAGATAGCCTGGAAACGTCTGTCCCTACCATTTTTAGCAGAGCCTCCTGCTGAATCACCTTCCACAATATAAATCTCGCATAGTTTAGGATCTTTTTCTTGACAGTCTGTAAGCTTTCCAGGTAGACGTCCACTATCTAAAGCAGATTTACGCAAGGTCAATTCTCGTGCTTTACGAGCAGCTTCCCGAGCTTGTGCAGCAAGAATGGCTTTGTCCGAAATAGTTTTGGCGATTGCGGGATGCTCATCAAGGTAGATGGCTAACTCTTCACCAACAATTTGCTGGACGACTGAGCCTACATCGCTATTACCTAAACGCTGCTTGGTCTGGCCTTCAAATTGAGGATTGGCAACTTTAACAGAAATGACAGCTGTTAAGCCTTCTCGCATGTCTTCCCCACTAATCGATATTTTATCTGATTTAAGGAGATTATGGCTTTTAATATAGCTATTTAATACCCTTGTAAGAGCCGTTGAATAGCCAGTAAGATGAGTTCCTCCATGTCGTGTAGCAATATTATTGACATAAGAAAAGATGGACTCAGTATAAGTATCGTTCCATTGCATCGCTACTTCAAATTCAATAGGAGCGTCGTCACCGGGTCTAGATCCAGAAAAGTATAAGGGCTCAGGAAAAAGGACGTTTTTGTTTTCATTTAGGTAAGATACAAAGGAAGAAAGACCGCCACCATAACAAAAATGCACATCATCTTTATCTTCATTTCTTTCATCATGAAAATAAATATTGATTCCTTTATTGAGAAACGCCAATTCTCTTAAACGTTTGGCTAAAATATCATAGTCGAATTCTACGACTGATAGAATAGTATCATCCGGCCAGAATGTTATCTTAGTTCCCCGCTTTGTGGTCTCGCCCATTTGTTCTAGAGGTTTTACCACATGCCCTTGAGAAAATTCAATCTCATAAGTTTGGTTGTTTTTGTAAACCTGGACAATCATCTTTTTAGAAAGGGCACAGACACAAGAAACGCCTACACCATGTAAGCCACCTGAGACTTTGTAAGTGTTTTTATCAAATTTACCACCAGCGTGTAAAATAGTCATCACCACTTCTACAGCTGAAACATCACGGCCCTGTTTGATCGATTCTTTTTCATGCTTTTCCACAGGGATACCCCGGCCATTATCTTCAATAGTCGCAGAGCCATCTTTATGAAGGGTCACGCAAATGGCGGTGCAATAGCCTGCCATTGCTTCATCAATACAGTTATCTACGGCTTCATACACCAGCTGATGCAAGCCATTAGAAGAGGTATCGCCTACGTACATACCAGGGCGCTCTCTAACAGCTTGTAACCCTTCTAAGACTGTGATAGAGCTAGCATCGTACTCTTTAGTTACTTGCTTAGCACCTTCTGAACTTAACGTATCGTTAGTCATGCATATATCCTATAATATTTATCATCCAATCCGAAAAACGATGTTCTTAAGATGAATATGAGGGAACTTGGTTTTTAAACTAGCTATAATTCGATTTTTATCATTTTGGCTTAAAAGACTGTGTAAAGTAGAGTTTTTTACTTTAACATGCAGAACGCCATCCATAAAAGACATGGCTTGTGTCATAGAGGCTAGCTTAGCTCCAATGACTTCAGGCCATGCTGCTAACACAAGATCTGGACGATGATGATAATTCTCGCGAATTTGAAAAACGAGCTGAGAAAGCACATCCGAAATTTTGTGCGTGGTAATTGCAGTGCCATCATAATTCTTAGGAGTTCTCCGAATTGCTCTTTGCACCGTTTAATTCCTTTAAAAAAGTAAGCTTTTTAACATAAAAGGTCTCGTCTTATCAAGCGTTTTTTATGCTTTGTTTTCCTCTACCTAACTTATAGGCAATGCTAAAGTAAACTCTTCATTTACCTTCGCTAAATGATCAGAATTAATAAAAAAGTTTAAGGAAGTAAAAGTTAGAATAAATATGAGCATTTTTGCAAACTAGTTTTTAGCTTTCTCTCTCTAAGCATGCACTTTAAGCTCCAAAACGCGCATTAACGATAGGCTTTGGAAGTTGAAAAACAACATCTTCCGTAGTAAACACTACATCTTCAACCTCTTTAACCCCTAAAGTAATAAGTTTCTTAATACAATCTTGTACAATTCCCTCAGGAGTAGATGCGCCCGCTGTAAGGCCTATAATTTTTACATCTTTCATCCACTGGGGATCAATTTCGCTATCATCATTGATTAAATAGGAAGCAATTCCTTTATTAGCTGCTAATTCACGTAAACGGTTTGAATTAGAACTTTGGGGATCGCCAACTACTAAAACTAAATCAGTAGCATCCGTAATCTCGCGCAAGGCAAGCTGTCTATTTGTAGTGGCATAACAGATAGAAGAACTAGGCAGAGTAACAATATGAGAATATTTTGCTATCAAAGCTTGCGTAATTTCTCCCACATCATCCAGGCTTAAAGTTGTTTGGGTAATGTAAAAAAGCTTATCATTGCTTTGAAAGGTAAGATTTTCTACATCTTCCACAGATTCCACAATAGTGGTTACATCCGGAGCTTCTCCAGCGGTTCCGATAATCTCCACATGATGGCGATGGCCAATTAATATGATCTGATATCCCAAATTAGCAAAGCGTTTAACAGCAGAGTGAACTCTGGTGACTAAGCCACAGGTGGCATCAATTTCAATCAAATTACGTTTTTGAGCCGCGGCACGTACAGCTGGTGATACGCCATGCGCTGAATAAATGAGGCGCGAACCCATAGGAACTTCATTCACCTCTTCTATGAAGATGGCACCTTTAGCTTTCAAACTTTCTACCACATGTTTATTATGAACTATTTCGTGTTTCACATAAATAGGGCGACCCCATAAAGAAAGAGCTTTTTCTACTGTCTCAATAGCCCGCTCCACGCCTGCGCAAAATCCCCGAGGCTTAGATAACAGTAATTTCATAAACTTTCATTCCTATAAGACTAGCATTGGAAAAGAGCTTATTTTACCATAAATTTGATATTGAGTAAAGGCTATTCCCCTAGGCAATCAATTCAATTTAATGGTTACACTTGCTTAAAAAAAATGAAAAAAAAGAGCTCGATTAAGCACTATTTAAGGGACTTCCGTATGCTTATTTGAAGCTTTTAAATGCTCGATAAATCCTTTGCAAGCCTCTTCGATCATATCCAATACCTGCTCAAAAGCTGTATCTCCCTTATAAAAAGGATCAGGGATGTTTTGATGATGATAGATTTGGCTAAAGGCAGTTAATAGATGAATTTTCTCTTTTTGCTTAACACTTTTAGCTTGCAAGTATAAATGATGCAAAATTTCCTGATCGGCAGCAAAAATGTAATCAAAATTTTCTAAAAATTTTTGATGAAAGGCTTGCGCCTGAGAAGTTAGATAAATGCCACGCCTGGAAGCTGCCTGCCTCATACGTGCATCAGGAAGTTGCCCTACGTGCCATGAGCCTAACCCACAGCTTTGCACTTTCACATTTTTTAAAGCAACCTCTTGATTAATGAGGTGACGTAAAATTCCTTCAGCAGCTGGTGAGCGACAAATATTACCTAGGCACACAAATAATACAGCAATCATAGGTATCCTTTATTATTGGACATCCGCAGCACAACGAAAGCCATAAGTTCCATTTACGGTACCTGGATTATTCCGATGCCGTCTTGAACAACGCAAGTCTTCTTTTAAGCTCTTCCAACAGCCTCCCCTTAAAACACGGTAAACACCTTGTAAAGGCCCTTTAGGATTTTCCGGCTCTTGAATGGATATCTCATAATAGTTATAGCCATACCAATCTTGGCACCACTCATAAACATTTCCTACCATGTCATAGAGGCCATAGCCATTAGGAATGTAACTCATCACCGCGGTAGTATCCGAGCTAAAAAAGTTAGCTTGGGATTTTTCAATCTCTTCACCTGTAGGATAAAGAGAATTTTCTTGTCCTCCTCGGGCTGCAATTTCCCACTCTGCTTCTGTTGGAAGACGTTTTCCTATCCACTTAGCATAAGCTACAGCCCCATACCAGGTTACCCCCACCACTGGATGTTTAGCATATCCCGATTCAATACTTAATTTACCACCGCTACGTTTGATTCTTGAATCACGCATACGGATAATGTCTTGATGATTGCTATCTTTTTCTCCACCCATGACTTCTAAAAAGCGAACAAACTGCTCGTTAGTGACAGGATGGATGTCAATAGCAAAACCAGCTAAAATCACTTGATGGCGAGGTACTTCATCGCGGTTTCCATCATTGCTACCACGATAAAAACTTCCTCCTGCTATAATTACCATATCTGTTAGAAGAGGCTGAATATTTTTCACTTCTTTATACTCGGGTCGATAAGATTTTACGCTGGTATCGATTTGAAAGACAGCAGCAGGATCGGGATCTGTTTGAGGCCTTTCCAATTGAGCCGTACGAAGAATAGGCCTTAATGCAGCAGCTTGCTTTTCGTCATGTTTAATTACTTTTTGAGTAGCCCTCTCTGTCTCTTTTAATACAGGTTGATCGAGTATGTAAACCTCGGCTAAACCATGAGCCGAGAGAGCTTCAGCAGGTGAAGCTTGCATTTTATCAAGTTCGTACACAAGCGATTCTGGACGCTTAACAGGATCAATTTGTAGACAGCTTGATATTAATTTATCCCAATTCCATCGCAAATCCGAACGCTCAGAAGGCATTTCAAAAATGCCTTCCGGAAACTCATTCATCAATAAATAATAAGCAAGCACTCCAAAAGCATAGCAATCTGCTTGTACATCTACTATTTTGGTTGTATCCAAGCGTTTTTGCTCAGGAGCTAAAAAAAAGTAAGTCTGTAGAAAAGAAGCGTGCAAAGGAATTAACTTTGAATTTTCTAACGAGCTGGCATAGCGTTCTTGCCCTGCTTTAAGAGGATTTACGGCAGATCCAATGCCTAAAGATTCAGCTACACTCTTATAAATGCGCGTTAAAACGGAACCTACCCCGACGATACGTGAAAGACCGAAGTCCGAAAGATAAAGATCAATTTGCGCTCCTAGTCTATTACTTACCAAAATATTATTAAGTTTAAGACCGCGATGCACAAGTTTTTTTCCATGCGCATAATCCAAAGCTTCAGCAATCTGCCTGAGTAGACGGAATAATTCTTCCTCTTCTAATCGCTTGCCTCGTCCCCCCATATATTGCATTAAATTGGTTGTTTCACCCAGCTCATCTACTACACAATCGGTAACTAAAAAGTATTGTCCATGCGAGTAAGAAACATTATGAATTTTAACTAAATGCGGGTGATCTAAAGCAGATAAATTAGCTACATCTTCTTCAAAACGTTGAATAAAGGCTCTATCGGCACTCAGCTCTTCTGGAAGAACTTTTAGGATATAATGCTTTTTCATAAAGCGATGCTCGGCTAAATAAACATTCCCTAGCGACCCTTGGCCTATCTGTTTAACAACAGTATAATCCCCTAATATTTTCGCTTCTTTTGTTCTAGGTTCCATACTTTCCTAATTATTTTTGAGAATGGCCACGCTTTTCGTCTAAAAGCTTCTGGGCCAAATTAATCACACGGCTAAAAGCATACCATTGCTTAGCTTTATCTAACAATCTTTGGGCTAAATCATACTGATGAAAAGCAAGAGCTATCTCCACATAATAGGGGATATCTATGCGCGACAATACTACATTTTGCTCAATTATGCGGTTAAGGTAAGTCGATAAAGCCTGTGGCTTGGCATCTTTCTGAGTAAATCCTATGATCATCCGATAGAGGCTCGTATCATAAGGCTCTATATCGACTGCTTTCCTAGCATGGCTTAATATTTGTAAACGTGCAGCCTGCCGCTCTTCTTCTGTTTTAGCTCTTTCGAAAAGTTTAACGTATAGGGCAGCTTTGGCTTTATAAGCGAGAAAATGGTGGGGATCATGAAGATAGGCATGGTAAAATAGCTCAAAAAATTGATCGTATAGACCCAAATTTGCTTTACTCATTGCCAATAAGTAGCTTAGATGATAGAAATTAGGATTCTTTTCAAAAAGGGGTTCAAATTGCGAAATTAGTTTTGCTGCTGTTTTGCCAGAATCATAGCCTGCATCTTCTAGATAGATCTTTAAAGCTTGTGCATAGATTATCTTTTCCTCTGCTAAGATATTAGCAGTTTCTGTAGCAGGGATTTCTTTTAAAGCTTCAAGGAAAACTTTAAAGGATTTTTCTTGCTCCTGATCTTTATAATAAGCAACCGCCCAATTTTTATGTGTCAACCCTTTATCTTCCTTGGAAATCTGGGGAGGCTGTTCTTCAGCTGGCAGTGGGCTTGCCCGGTTAAAAGTCTCTAATTTCTTTTCTGGCATAGCTGCAATTTCGGCTCTCCCTACCAGAAGAAGAGGTAATAGAGCTTTCAGCAAATTTTTTTTCATAAACTTCTCTGTCGATTATAAACAGGGCTAGAAAACCTATTAAATATTTCTCTATCTTTAAAGAAAAATCATCTCGCCCACTGTGCAAAATTTTAGAGGGCTTCTTAAAATATTATAAAATTTAAAGTCTAGCATGGTTAAAACCCTATCGACCTAAATCAGTTCTATCTAGCAGTTAATGCACACTTGCTGCCATAAAAGCTGGAAGCCTTATTATCTATCTGCTCAAAAGTTGCCCATTAATAAAGTTAGTAAAAAAACATGAGAATGAGCACAAAGGGTAGGATAGCCTATTCTTTTTAGATTAAATATCGGGCGCCATCATAAAAAATACACCTCCCAAGAGACAAAAGCAAGAATAAACTTAAGCCTTATAAATATCCGATTAAACTCTATAATCTTTTCTTACCTATCAAGGGTTCACCTAGGGGATTTAAATTGCATGATTAGAGAGATGTATGCTAATGTTCTTAATTTATCTTTAAACTTCAACAAAAAAGTCTACTTATGGATAAGCGAACCGCGCTATTTGTTTTATGCCTAACCTTAACCTTATTTGCTGTTAATTGGTACTTCGAGGGAAAAAATCAAGAAAGCTTAAAGGAATGGACAGCACAGCAAAAAGCCAAAGCTCTACAAATCGAGCAACAGTTAGAGAAAGAGATTAGCCAGAAGACCGAAAATCCTAGCAACCTTCCCCTAATTGATTTATATGCGGATGAGAATGCTACAAATTTTCTCACTACCGGGGTAGAAATCAATCATGTGGTCATGCTCTTAGCATGGGATGAGCAGCTCCCGAAAATTGTTTATAGCAAAAATTTTCAAGAAAACAACAAATCGCAAGCATTTAACCTTCTTTTTAAAGAAGGCTCTATCGGACAACCTGCCATTTATGCAGCAGAAAATGGAAAAAAATTGCAAGTAAGCGAACTTCCTGATTTTGGTTCTTTTGATTTGCAAATTGTTGAAGTAAGTGGAAAAAATCAGCATGCAATAACTGCTCCGAAAATCCTATGGGGAGAATATAAAGATGGGCGCTTATCTATTCCTTTAGCCAGATTAGCCCTGCTAAAGCAGAAAGAGCAAAGATATGAAAATCAGGTTAGAAATTATCTTCCTTCCAATGCTATTGCTTTATTAAAAACAGCCGCGGGATATCTACCTGTAGGCATTTATGAGCAAGAGGATGGTAGTCTTAAGCTTATGAATGAATTTATGGGTACCGAAAATATTATTTCAATGCCTAAAGCTAAGCAAACGTCTAGCTCGCTGCAAAAGGCAGAGGAAAAATTTTTTGTGTTAGAAAATGCCTACCAGCAGCTTGTTTTTTCTAATCAGGGAGGCTCTATTGTAGAAATTAATCTTCCTTTCCAAAGCGCTAGCCATCCAGCCACTGTGGTAAAAGAAATTGAGTATGATCGTGACATGGTTAAAAACCATCCTTCTAATACTCATTTTCCTGCCCATCCTTATTACACTCCTGATGGGGCGTTACATCAAAAAGGATCGTTAGGGGGATATTATCCGCTTTTAAGACGCGATTTGATAGCAGAAGGAGAGAAAAAGCCTACGCGCCTGCCACCTCGCTTTTATGCAACTAATATCGTTTCAGAGTATCCGGAATTTGCAGAGCTTACCTATGAGGTGAAAAAATTTGATAGCCACACGATCGTATTTGAGGCTAGCCAATCCCATCGGACCATCACGAAAACTTATACTTTAAGAAACGACGAGCAAACAGCCCCCTACACTTTTGACTTGACAATCGAGATAAAAGGAGACAGCCGTGGCTTATGGTTAACTTCAGGGGTTCCTGAGGTGGAATGGATATCTGGAAGTCCAGCACCTGCTTTAAAATATAGGATTACACGTAATCGCAAATCCTCGGTAGAAAATATTGACCTGCCTAAAGACGCCCTCACGGTAAGTTCTGTCTATATAGATTGGATTGTGGATTCCAATGGCTTTTTCGGCATAATCCTTGATCCATTATCCAACATCGATGCAGGGTATAGAGTGCAGCAAGTTCCAGGAACGATAGTTCCTTCACGTTTGGTTCAATTGGATCAGCAATATGATCGTTTTAAAGCAGTTAATATGCCCGGATACATGGCACTACTCCCGCTTGCTAGTGATGGCGGTTCTATGAACTTCCGCATCTTCAGCGGCCCGTTTGCTGAAAGTATTTTGAAGAAAGTCGATGCAATGTATAGTGATTCTACCACGGGATACAATCCTGACTACATTGCCTCTCAAACTTTTCATGGATGGTTTGCTTTTATTTCAGAACCGTTTGCTAAGTTTTTGTTCATCTTAATGAAATTTTTTTATCGCCTCACTAGTTCATGGGCATTTTCAATTATTTTATTAACCATTGCTTTACGCATCATGATGTATCCCCTCAATGCGTGGTCTACAAAATCCATGTTACGGATGCAACAAATTGCTCCTGAAGTAACAGCTCTTCAAGAGAAATATAAGAAAGATCCTAAAAAAGCTCAGCTTGAAATTATGTCTTTGTATCGTGAGCGCGGAGTTAACCCTATATCCGGTTGCTTTCCTTTACTGATACAAATGCCATTTCTTATTGGAATGTTCGATTTATTAAAATCCACTTTTGAGCTACGTGGAGCTAGCTTTATTCCAGGATGGATTGACAATCTAACAGCCCCTGATGTGCTATTTAGCTGGGATACCCCCCTCTTTTTTATTGGAAATCAATTTCATTTACTTCCTATTCTTTTAGGCGGGGTGATGTTCATCCAGCAACGCTATATGACTACCGGCCCTAAAGATCCTAGCCAGATGACAGAGCAGCAAAGGCAGCAACGCTCGATGAGTACAATTATGACGGGGGTATTTGCCGTAATGTTTTATAATTTTCCTTCCGGCCTCAATCTATATTGGTTATCTTCTATGCTACTAGGTATTCTACAGCAAGGGTGGACTTTAAAGCAGCTTCAGAAAAAAGCCTTACGTCCTCAAGTTATAGAAGTCAGCCAAAAAATTGTAAAAAAATAAAAAGGATTGCCTAATACTCCTCTTCAACATTCGTGCGAGCCCTCTCGCACGAGATTAAATCATAGCTGGGATAATTAAGAAATGCGTGCATGGAATGAATTTCTCGCCTTACAGGAAATTGAACTAGGCAGTGAAACCGTCCATAAATGGCTAAAATCCTTAAAAATTATTCGCTTTGATGCAGCTAATTTATATCTAGAAGCTAAAGATTCTTTTCAAGCTCTATGGTTTGAAGAGCATATGCGTCAAAAAATTCTCACCAAATTTGTTAACAATAATAATAAGAAAATAAAAGTTCACTTAAGTGTTGCAAACAGCTTACCCCGTAAACCAAAAAGTTCTTTATTAAAAAGTGCAGCTTTATCCAACCATGCCCCCTTCGCTTTATGTTTTGACGAATTAGATCCTTACTGTACATTCGAGCATTATGTTTCCTCGGAAAAGAATATATTAGTAGAAAAATTGTTGCTTAGCTTGGCTCATTCTGACCAACCAAAGGAGCTGGGTATATTTAATCCTATCTTTATCCATGGTAGCTCAGGAACTGGGAAAACGCATTTACTGATGGCTACCGTTCAGGCTTTGCGTAGTCAAGGGTTTCATGTGCTTTACTCTCGAGCTGAAACTTTTACTGAACACGTAGTCTCAGCCATTCGTGTAGGAGAGATGAGTATTTTTCGTCAGGCCTATCGAAATAGTGATGTCCTCATCCTTGATGGTGTCCAAGAGTTTTCTAAAAAGGGAGCCACTCAGGAAGAATTTTTTCATACCTTTAATACTCTTCATCTTGATAATAAGCAGATTATCTTAAGTGCAAACTGCTCTCCTGCAGAGCTTACCTATATTGAACCGCGCCTAGTTAGCCGTTTTGAATGGGGAGTGGTCCTTAATCTATTTCCTTTGTCTAGGGAAGAATTAGCCCTTGCTATTCGTAAAAAAGCTCAATTTTTTAATTTTCCTATTCATGCTAAAATCATTGAATTTCTGTTAGATAATTTTCCTAGCAGTAGTAAAGCATTGATTCGTGCTTTAGAAGCTTTAGTTTTGCGCTCACATCTCAACGAGCAAATGGCAAAGCACTCCACAGTAGGTATTACTGTGCCTATGGCTAAACAGATTTTAAGTGATTTATTGCTTGAGGAAAAACAACATGTCCTTACTCCCGAGAAAATAATTAAAAGTATTGCAGAAATATTTGGCATTATGTCGGAAGATATTTTGGGAAAAGCGCAAAGCCGTGATTGTGTTTTTCCCCGACAATTAGCGATGTATCTCTGTCGGCAGACACTTCAAATGCCTTTTACAAAAATTGGCGATATTTTTTCTAAAGATCATTCCACCGTGATGTCGAGTGTACGCCTGATAAAAAAAGGTATAGAGACCGATGATAAAGACATTATCAGTGCTTATCAAGCTATTCAGAAAAAAATCGATTTCAATGAACCTAATAATCGCAATAAAGAGGGAGGGGAAGGCGTTCTTTAACACATGAATTCTATCTACAATGATTTCATATAAGCTGTTTCTCTTGAGCTCTTTAATTTAACGATTAATAAAGCTTTAGTGGATGAAATACATTCACTCCAGTTTTTCTTTCTCAAGCCACTTTAGTTAGGCAAGTAGAAAAAGAAGCTGACTGAGCAAAATGAGACCGGAAGTTGTATTTATTAGCTGAAGATATGTAACCAGCTCTTAAGCTTTGGACACCTTAACGTTTTCTCTAAGCTAGCTAACCGATTAGATAGGCAATAAAATAATCCTACAACCTAACATAAAAAGTTACTGAGCTACCTTCTTAGAATGGATTTAAACTAAGCTATTCTTCATTCGAAAAAACTTTCAATTTTTATTTAAAGGAGTCTAGAGAACTTGGGGAATATCCAAGCTGGGTCATTACGGACTTATCCAGCTTATCTTCTAATCAAAGCTATCGATCTATGGTTACTTTAAAGTTGTTAAGTCGAAATATCAGCAAATCCCTTAGAAATTTCTTGCTGAAAAAGCCCCTCATGCCTATAATTTGCTTTTTCTTCGGAGTATAGCGCAGCTTGGCTAGCGCGGCTGCTTTGGGAGCAGTAGGTCGGGGGTTCGAATCCCTCTACTCCGATCAAAAGGCTCCTATGGCAAAAAGTAGGAGCCTTTGACTTCTAAAGGTCTTTTATATGCACTTGTTGATTGCCTGGCTATACTGGAACCCTTCTAAAGATATCTTCACTCTACCCCTTGTTAACAGGCCTATCGCCTGGTATGGCCTCTTTTTCGTGTTAGGCCTTATATTAAGTTATTCCATCGTTCTTCATCTTCTGCGCACTTGGTTGCTGGAATGCTATAGCTCTCAAAAAAACAATAAAGATATCTCCTCGATAGCATTAAGGCTAACAGATCGCCTCACATGGTACGTTGTCACCGGCATCATTATTGGCGCCCGTCTAGGTCACGTTTTTTTTTATGATTGGCCTTATTATCAATATTATCCTTTAGACATTTTAAAAGTTTGGGAAGGAGGCTTGGCCAGCCATGGAGGTGCTGTGGGTATTTTATTAGCCCTAGCTATTTATCGTTTATCTATCCGTAAGAAATTTTCTGAATTAACTTTTTTAACACTTGCAGATATTATAGCCGTACCTACAGCCTTAGCTGGCGCTTGTATTCGCCTAGGCAATTTCTTCAATCAGGAAATACTAGGGACACCTTCTCAAGCGCCCTGGGCAGTAATATTTGGAAATCCTGCCGATCATAGCTTGCCTCTACCTCGTCATCCCGTCCAACTTTATGAAGCCTTTGCTTATCTAATTATCTTTGCTCTCCTCATTTTAATTTGGCAAAGAACTCATGTGCGCAAGAGATCTGGCTTCATGGCCGGATTGTTTTTTATATTGCTTTTTTCCACGCGATTTTTTTTAGAATTCTTTAAGAGTTCGCAAAGTACTGTTATTGACGAATCAACAATGCAAATGGGCCAATATTTAAGCCTGCCCTTTATCCTCAGCGGATTTTTTCTTATTATTTATACTAGTAAAGTCTCCAAAGCATTTACACAAGAAAAGGAGAATATTTAATTGGCATTGTTCTTTATTAGATATATGCCTATAATGATTGTTGCAATCATATAAGCGGAGTCTTTAGAAGTGGCCAAGTTAATATTTGATCATAATGGCGAAGAAATTGAATTGCCTGATGATTCACCAATCGCTGAAGTTTGTGAAGAAGCAGGAGTTCCTTTTGCCTGTACAGAGGGTGTATGCGGAACCTGTGTTATCCTTGTTAAAGAGGGAAAAGAAAATCTCTCCTCTCCAACTCAAGAAGAAGAAGATTTTCTTGGAGAAGGTACCTGCGACGAGCGACTTGCTTGCCAGTGTCGCATCAAAAAAGGCAATGTAAAAGTATCATTTTAATGAAAAGGTTAAGCCCATGACTAGCACACAAAATCAAGAAAATACTATCATCCATCGCCAGATGACGATTGAACAAATTTTATCTCTTTTTCCCTTTAAAGCGCAAAAATTAGCGCAAGAAATTACGCGTGCAGGGCTCCATTGCGTAGGATGCCATGCAGCCACTTGGGAAACTCTAGAAGCTGGCATGTTAGGCCATGGGATGAATGAAGAGCAAATTAATACGTTAGTAGAAAGACTTAACAATCTTTTACAAGAAGAAGCAGATTTATCTACCATTACCATTACTGAACGTGCTGCCAAAAAATATCTAGAGATTTTAACCGAAGAGGGTAAAACCGGCTGGGGCATTAGATTTGAAGAGAAAATGGCAGGCTGCAGTGGCTTTGAATATGTGTTAGACTTCTCTGAAAAAGCTGCTGAAGATGATGAGATATTTGTTTCCCATGCTATCGAAATTCACGTAAAAAAAGCTATAGTGCCTCGACTTTTAGGTTCAGAAATTGATTATGTGGATGGACTTCAGGGGGCAGGTTTTAAAATCAGTAATCCCAATGCACGTTCATCCTGTGGCTGCGGCTCCTCGCATAACTACTAGAAGGTAACATGGCTTTTTAGCTTAAATTCTAAGATTATTTGAAAAAAAGCCCTTAACTTGTTAAGGGCTTACTTTTTTAGGTAGATTAGGCTAAGTAAACGTTTAAGCTTTAACCCTTTTCAATTAATTTTTGTCCAAAAAAGCGTTCCAATACGTGTAATGGTGAGGTTTCCGGATTTTGTAGACTTTCTACAGGAAGGTAATAGGTTTGCTCCATAACATATTGACCTGCAAGCGCTGCATGGGAAGCTTGATCGGTATAAACTATCCAGCTACTCCCAGGTGGAAACAATATTTCTTGCTGTTTAGCATTCTCTTGATACTCTTTATCTCTTTTCATTAAATCGTGCAGGCAGATCATATAATGATCGTAAAGAGTGCGATAGTCTTTGGTAATGCCTACTGCTTTTAATAACCAAGCTAGTCCGGGGACCGGCTTTCTTAATTTTATTCCAAATTTTTGTACTACTTCAGCAAAAGGCTCCCCTAATTTCCAAACTCTAGGTTGCTGAGCTGGATTGATATTTGAAAAAAAACGCATGATTCGTTTCCCTTTTACAGGTGAAGAAGGAAAAGCATCCACATGGAGTAGAGTATCATCTTTACGCCAGGAGCTAGATCTTCCTGCTATTTCTGCTGGACGAAAACTTGTACGACCTTGGATTAAATGCTCTTTATAATGAGGAAATAGCTTTTCAATAAAGAGACGACTTTGCAAAGCATAACGCTCCATCATATTTTTTAACTTTTGCTCTTTCTCTCCTCTACAAATTGTTCCGCCTAATCGATCTTTTATTGCATCATAGCTAATGTTTTTTGAATTAGGGGCTACTACCTGGGGGGAGAGAAATTGGAACTCATCTTCATGTAAGCTAAAAGGTAAATGAGGAAAATAGACTACTTTACCCTGCTCTAAAGTTTGAATAGCCTCCTTTTTCATTTCTTCAGTTATGACGTTTTCAAAAGAGGTAACTTCAAATGTTTTTATAACTTCCTGCATACTGGCACTCCATAAATAAGAATAAAAAGGATGTTAAAGAAGAGAGATTATATTTGCTAATCTATTTTTGGCCTTTATAGCTAAAAGATTAAGGTGTAGGCAAATCAATTGGAAAGGCAATGGCCTCCATTTCTTCTTTCTTGCATTTTTCATATAAAGAGCTTCAAGCATTTATGGCGACTGGGCGGCAAGCAAATATCTGTTCCAGGATAATATTAGCAATCTACTAAGGAGGATAAATTAAAAGCTCCTATATTTCTTATCTTTATCTTTTCTTTAAAATAAAGGATTAGTGTAAATCTTATTAAAGCAGCTTTTAGAAAAGCTTATGGGGAGAGTATTTATGAATTTTCAAGCAATAAATGCACTAGATACAGACCCAATTTTAAGACAGTTAAGGTATCCAGCGGCTTCTGATAAAAACGTGCTTCACCTCACACCTTTAGTGCATCAGATTTGTCACGGGATCACCTATGTGGGAACAGCCATGCAGCAACGCGCCAATAGTAAGCGCTGGCATGGAAAGATTGTCATTGTGTTGAGTAAAAGTTTTGTAGCTACAGGCTATCTATTAAATACGCCGCTTGCCATAAGTGAAGGATTGGTAACGGCAGCTTTATCGGCTATAGCCCTTACCGGCCCCCTGCTTTTAAAAACCCGATCGCCCATTTTTCAAAAGATTACTTTTAAACTATGTGCTCACTCCTTAAATTGCGCTATTATCATTGCTCTTCAAGTGACCTGCCTAAAGCGAGGCTTTTTTTCGAAGTATCACAGTCTCAATGCAACGGCTAGCCATGCTATCCATGGAGCCTCTGCCTTTATTCCTCTCTTTATAGGTCATATTTTTGATTGCCAGGCTGGTAGGATACCTATTGGCGCTAGCTTAATGCCTTTTGAAGTAAAAATTGCCCGAATAGCTATAGAGTTAGCGCCTTCAGCTTTGCAAGATATCGCACGAGGGCTAGCCAGGGATTTCTCTTCTAACATTAGAAGTAATTTCACCGATGACCCCACTTTAGAAAGATTCCTACACCAAAATCCTGATTGCATTGATATTTTGAATCGTTTAAATTTTGCTAATTTACGTGATACGCATTATCGTTTACGCTTGCTAACTTTAGTCGGAAGCTATCTGATGCATACAAGCTTCTTAGAAGGATATCAAGATGCTCATCATATTCATTACTATAATGTAAGCATTCATAAAGAAGATGTAAAATATCAAACATACATCTTAAGCCTTATTAAAACTGCTTTTGTAGATTTGTATGATAATGAAGAGCTAGTTTACTTACTTAGTAAAGAAGCTGATAAGTTAAAAGCAATAGAAGATGGCCGAGAAATGTTAGAAACGCTTTATAATATAAATCTGCAACTTGCCAATTACGCTCAATTACAAGAGCTTCATAGTGAAATCGTATGCCCCACCCAATTTAGAGCAGTTGCCTTAAAACCTTATAATGAAAGGTACCAACGCCTTGTGCATGCTAAAAATTGCTTCAGCCAACTTTCTTCTGAAGAACAAGCAATTCTTACGAAAAAATTGCTGCAACTTGGCTCCTATGAAATAGAAAAGCAGGGTCTTTCTCTCCAACGTGTCCAATGTATTCAGCAACTTTTCAATAAGATTGGCACCCTGTCAGGAGAGCTACATCAAGGCAAGTTGCTTTGTAGAAATTATGTTAATACAAATCTTTTAAATCAAGGGGATGTTTACAACGCTTTTGGAACAGAAAACTTATTTGCCCGAGCTTGTCAAAAAGCTATTCAAGAGATTCAAGATAGAACAAGGAAGGATGCTCCCTAACATCTCCCTATCCAGAACTTTTTATAGGCTGTTTGGCCTCTACCTGTTGCTCTCTCTTTATTATAAGGGCCGCCACTTAATTTGACTTCTTATACTTTTTCCGCATGTACTTTGGCTTTTTAAAAAAGTTATAAGTTTTCATTGAGGTAAAAATTTCACCAAAAAAGCCTTTTAGGAGAAATAGTTTTATTCCTATTTGTTAATATTCTTTAGGATGCTAGATTTTTTTCCTTTTCACAACCTTTCTTTTTATCAATAAAAATTTATTTTAAGTAAATAATTATACTATCTTTATTACTAATAAATCGGCTAGTATTAAGGCACAGCTTTAATCATATTGGGACCTCATGAATAAATTATATGACATCAACTCTACAATTCCTTTAATGCATCAGATTATGCAAGCCGATTCTAGTCAAAAGGATATGTTGCATCCAAAGCCTTTATGCCACCGTCTCCATTATGTAATCAGTAACCTCGGAACCCATGCGTTGCAACATCTTGATGCCATAAACGATCAAGGGGCTTTAAAAAGAGGCATAACTAAAGGGATTCTTATTGGTGGTTATCTTTTAAACACCGTTTTTGCTAGTATTGAGCTAATTTCAGCCCTGTTCTTTTCTACTCTTGCCTATTCCTTACAAGCTCTTAGGAAAGACAATAACCTTTCTATGCAAAAGACAACTCTTAAAAGTTTTGCTTATGCACTAAACATAAGCGCTATTATGGTAAAGCAGTTTTTACAAATAATCAATCTGTCGTTTTCCAAATACCATAGCTATAATGCTTTTTTAAATGATGGCCTTCCTATCTTTGCCATGCTATCGGTACTTCCTTTTGGTAACAAAACCCAACTGTCTAAAGTAAAAAAAACTCCTACAAACCTGTTCTCTTACGCAGAAGTCCGTGCTCTACGTTTCCTTATTGACTACGCTCCTTCACTGCTTGATAATATCACCCAAGGAGCTAAAAAGGATTATGTAATGGATGCTGTAGCAGGTAAACTATCTACCCGCTACCCTCTTTCAAATGATTCTTTTCCTTCTACCTTTTTACGACATTACACTCCCGAGCGCCAGTTAAATGGGGAATACTATCATTATCTATTGAGTCTTCTTTTAAATGCTTACCAAACTTCTTACCTGCAAGGGATTACTCAAAAACTTATCTTAAAGTCTTCACCTATTTTAACGAACATTCTTGAAGATGAAACTACCTCTTTTATTCCTAAAAATTTAATTGAGGATGAAAAGGATGCACCTTATCAACACAACCTTAAATATTTAATCAAACTTACCTATAAAAATATTTACGAAAATCCAGATTTAGTTTGTACGTTAAGTCAAACATTAGATGAAAAGAAAGCTTTGGCGGAAGGACGTGAAATTTTGGCAAGCTTTTTAGCCACAAGCCAAGTCGCTAATTATGCGCAATTTCAAGAAATCATTAGCCAGATTGTATGCCCTGCTAAATTTAACTCTCCCTCCTTGCAAGTTTTTAATAAAAGAAAGCAGCTCCTTACCAGTGCTAGACAAAGGATTGCTCAGCTTTCCGTTCAAGAAGAAAATATATTAATTAATAAGCTTTTGAAAACAGGAAATTACGACCTTTATGCGCATCCTCTAGCAGAAGAACGCCTTAAACTTATTGAGGGGCTATTTAAAGATATTGTAAGCTTAGCTGGAGCCCTTTATCATGGGCCTTTATTACAGCAAAGTTTTACCAACCTTCACCAAGAAGCCTGCCAAGAAGCTCTTAGGGAAATCGAAAAAAATGAGAATTTAATTAATTTTTTTATTAAATGTACCGATATTATTAAAAGCTGTGTGGATGAACCTTATCAATAACATCGCTCGGATTTTTTCCCGTTACAATTGGCTAAACATACTTATCTGCCATCTTTAAAAGCCCCTAAGAAAATAGCTGTAGAAATGGCACATCGTCTCAACTGCTAGCTATCGCTAGCTTAGCTTTTTGCTAAAAAAACAATTCTGCTTTTCAGAAGAAAAAAAATTTTTCCCTAAACTACTCCGTTAAACAATCACGAGCAACAGATAGAAAGTGATTTTTGATAATAAAGCCTCCCTATAGGTTAACCTTTTGCTACAATTTTTCTTCAAAGAGAAATTTTCACAGTCTCCTTTTAGCGCTTAAAACAAATTTTGAAGATTTTTTAATCAACAATTAAAGGAAGAGAGCCTTTTCCTTCGCGCCTGCATCATCAAAAAATTTCCTGAAGGACCAAGTCTATCTTTTAATCTGCTTAGGCAGGAATAAATATCTAGAATTTATTTTAGCAAAAACGTAAATAAAGAAGGTTTGAAAAATTACACATCTATCTCATGCTTGCTATATTTATGAAAAAATATAAGATACCTTCCTTAATTTGCACCTTAGCTTTCTTATCCCTTACCACAATCAATTTCACGAGCTGTTTAAAACAACGCCAGCCCAATGTTTATAAATTTCCTACTAAAGCTTTTGAAGGATCGCTCCTCTCAACAATTAATGAAGAGCCATTTACTCCCGGTGAATGGCCCCAGGCCCACTGGTGGTTAATGTTTGGCGATAGCCAACTTGATAAGCTTATAAGCAAGGGGTTATCTGATAATCCAAGTATTAAAATTGCTCAGGCTCGTGTAAAAATAGCCAATTATGCTGCTCGAGCAGCAGGTTCTGCTTTATGGCCTACGCTAGAACTTGAAACCGATATAACGCGGTCGCGCACGAGTAAAACAGGTACAATTGCCTCTATTGCTTCAACCTCCCCCCAGCCTCAGCTTTTACTACTTCTTCAGCTTCTCCTGCTCGTTCCGCAGGCTTTATTTTTACGCAGACAGAAATTAATTTAGACACCCATTACCAGCTCGATATATGGCAGCAGAATTTCAATAGCTTTAAAGCTGCTGTAGGCGAAATTTTAGCTAGCAAAGCAGATGCAGCTTTTTCCTCCGTCATATTAAGTACTTCTATAGCCCAAACTTATTTCCGTTTGCAGGTTTCCTATGCGCGAAAAATATTGGCTTTAAAGAAACTTCATAATCGTGCTGAGTACCTACTATTGGTAGAAAAACGCGTTAAAAATGATATTGAGCACCCACGTGTTCTAAAAAAGGCTCAAACATATCATTTAGAAGCGCAATTGCTACTCAAGCAAGTTCAACTTCAAATTAAAGCCTATGAAAATCAACTGCAAGCCTTAATCGCAGGGGATTTCTGCCAACCCATAGAAGCAATTGCGATTGAAAATCAAGAGCTTTTTCTCTTTTCGTTACCTACAAATCTACCCTTTAACCTTTTAGCGCATAGGCCTGATGTGACAGCAAGCATCTGGCGAGCAGAAGAAGCGGCAAAAAAAATTAAAGTCGCACGAGCAGCTTACTATCCAAGCTTTAACATAATGGGGCTTCTTGGCTATCAAACTCTTCATCCTCATGACCTTTTTAAATGGAGAAGTGTTTATGGGCAAGCAAGCCCTGCCATTAATTTGCCCATTTTTGAAGGAGGACTCCTTCAAGCTAATTTAGGCACAGCCCATGAAGAATATTACATTGCCATCGAACAATATAATCAATCTATTCTTACAGCAGTCCAAACTGTGTTAGATAGCATAGCGGAGTTAAAATATGCTTTTGAAGAAATGCAAGATTCTGTACAAATTGCCAAGCTAGCAGAAGAAAATTTATTACTTGTTAAAGAAAACTTTAAATATTATCTAGCTTCTTACTTAGATGTATTAGACGCCGAATTTGACAAAACCTCCAAAGAGAATAAAAAGCTAGTGGCCTTAGAAAATTATTACATGCGATTTACAAGTTTAATCAGTGCATTAGGGGGTGGATACGACAATGAAAGCCAATAAAGAAACGCCCAGAATGAGAGTAGATACAATAAAAGATTTAGTAGCCCGGCCGCAAAAGGCTAATAAATCCTCTGAAAAATCGTCTAATCCCGATAGTCTAGATAGCCAAGAGCCCTCCTCTTCCCCTTTATCTTCCTCTAATATTATCAAGAGAAATAAAAAGCTTGGGGGATTTACATTAATCTTGGCTTTAGCAAGCCTAAGCTGGGGTTTACTCTATGTACTCTACCTTCAAGGTTATGAAACCACAGATGATGCTTACGCGAGTGGGAATATGATTAACGTCAATCCTGCTATCACCGGCTCTGTAATTGCTTACTATGTGGATGATACGGATTTTGTGACCGAAGGCCAACTTTTAGTAAAACTCGACCCAACAGAATATTTACTTAAACACGAGCACTCTCTGGCCTCCTTGGCTTCCACGGTCTTAAAAGTACGTCAGCTTTATGAGAAAGTAAAAGCAAGCCAGTCGACCCTAGAAGCACGCAAGATTGCTTTGTCAAAAGCAAATTATGACTATGAAAATCGCTTGCACCTTGTAGAAATACAAGCTGTCTCTAAAGAAGAATATACTCATTCTAAAGCCGGCTTATCTATGGCAAAAGCGGCTCACCAAATTGCTGAGGCAGAGCTAGCGGCAGCTATAGCAGCTGTCGGAAATACATCTTTAGAATGCCATCCTCTGCTTATTGAAGCCAAATCTCAAGTCCGTAAAACCTATTATGATTTACAGCATTGCTACATTTATGCACCCGCTACAGGTTATGTAGCGCAACGTACCGTTAACGTAGGACAATCCGTACGGCCGCAAACGCCTCTTATGGCTATCATTTCCCAGAATGATTATTGGGTAGAAGCAAACTTTAAAGAAACTCAATTAAAATTTATGCGTATTGGCCAACCGGCTACGATTAGTTTTGATATGTATGGTTCAAAGATAGAATATAGAGGAAAAGTGGTGGGCATAGCTTCAGGTAGCGGCAGTAAGTTCTCTTTAATCCCTCCTCAAAATGCGACAGGAAATTGGATCAAGATTGTTCAACGCCTACCTGTACGTATAAGCGTTGAGCCGGAGCAAATGAAAAAATATCCTTTGCGCTTAGGAATTTCTGCTGAAGTTAAAGTAGATATTAGCAATCAAGATTTACCTATGCTTGCTAGCACCTCTCCTAGCCGCCCTCTAGCTACTACTACAGTGTTTAATGTTCATTTAGAACCCATCGATCATGTAATCGAAGAAGTAATTCAAGCAAACTTAAAGAAAAAAGATGATTAGCAATGAAGAGTGAACAATACGAGCAAGGATATAGGCTTACTTTGCTTAATGTAGCACTAGGCTTAGGAACATTTATCCAAGTGCTAGATACTTCGATTGCAAATGTAGCCATTCCCTATATTGCTGGCAATTTAAATGTAAGTACTGAGGAAGGTACTTGGGTGATCACTTCATTTTCTGCTAGCAATGCTATCATTCTTCCTCTTACGGGTTGGCTATCTGATTATTTTGGCCGAGTACGCCTTTTTTGCTGGTCTATCGCTCTATTTACCATTACCTCTTTCTTTTGTGGACTTTCTTCATCTCTTAGCATGCTTGTTTTTTTTCGTGTATTGCAAGGCGCTGTTGCGGGCTCGTTAATTCCCTTATCCCAAACTTTGTTATTAGCTAATCATCCTCCGGAAAAGCAGGGGAACGCTTTAGGTTTTTGGGGAATGATTGTCATTATAGCTCCAATTCTAGGACCTATTCTAGGAGGTTATTTGACGGATTTTTATAGTTGGCCGTGGATATTTTATATGAATGTTCCTATTGGCTTATTTTCTGCCAGTGTAACCTGGTATTTACTTAAAGATAAAGACAGCCAAGTGGTAAGAAATCCAATCGATTGGATTGGGGTTGCTTTGTTATCGCTAGGAGTAGGATGCTTACAGATTATGTTAGATAAGGGCAAAGATTTGGATTGGTTTAAGTCCAACACTATTCTCGCACTCGCAATTGCTTCTATCATCGCCTTAAGCTATTTTATTATATGGACTTATTATCAACCATATCCTATAGTCGATCTTTCTTTTTTTAGAAATATCAATTTTGCTTTGGGCTGCCTTGCAACTACGATCGGCTTTTTATTTTATTTTGGAAGTACTGTAACCATTCCTCTCTGGCTGCAAACAGAACAAGGCTATACTCCTTTTTGGGCAGGTTTGGCGGTAGCTCCTGTAGGGATTATCCCTTTTCTACTCTCTACTCTCGTAGGAAGATATATGAACCGCTTTGATCTTCGCTTGATTTCGTCATTAAGTTTTCTGTTTTTTGCTTTAAGTTTTTTCTACCAAGCTCATTTTACTACGGCTATTAGCTTGCAAGCGATTATGCTCGCTCGTTTTCTCCAAGGATTGGGGGTAGCTATTTTCTTTTTACCTCTTGTACAACTCTCTTTGGGTAATATTCCCAAAGACCGCTATGCAAGCGCCTCGGGTCTTTACAATTTTATCCGTATTCTTGTCGGAAGTGGATTGGGAACATCTTTGTCTATTGAAATATGGACGCGCCTTAAAACCTTTCATCGTGCTCGCCTTACAGAGGCTTTAACAATTTTCAACTCTTCTACAGAAAAATTTTATGAAACTCTAGCAAATTATCATCCTTCCTTTACATCAGATGTTTCTAATCAACTTTTAGAAAAGCTGATTGAGCAGCAAAGCTATATGCTTTCTACCAATGATTTAGCTTGGCTAGCAGCTTGGGGCTTTTTAGCTATGATCCCTTTAATTTTTTTGTGTAAAAAAGTTAAGATGTCTAATAGTAGATCCTCTACTACGACTGCTCATTAAAGCAAGATGGTTGGCTCTAATCAAACTTTATTTAGCCTTATCCTAATAAAGGAACCTGCTGAGCGCCTGCTAAAAACTACCTGTTGCTAATGAGCGCCAGAGGGATGTCTACAAGCTCGATGCTATCCTCTGTATATTGCTCTTATAAACGTTAGAAATAAAGCTAACTACTCCTTAACTTTCCACAATTTTAGGCAGTTGGCTTTTTAATGTTTCTTCTAAGCTTAGATAAACACTTTCTGCACCAATTGTTCCTTCGAAATAGCTATTGATCAGGCTTTTTTCTTTTTCTTTAACTTCCTTAGATAGAGACATCCACAAAAAGCGATTGATAAGAGCAAGATAGGAATCTTCTAAGCAATAATAATGTTTAATAAACTCCACTAACGTCTCCCACTGCTTTCTAAAAGAGCTATCCTGAAGTATTGCTTCAAATTTTTCTAGAAAGGAAGGGACGGGCCAATCTGCAAACTGCTTTAAGAGCTCGCAATACTTCAAAACCTCCGGCAGCATTAATTTTTGCGCTAACCGTATAAAAGCCTCTAAAGTTCCTGTTTTATGTCGGCGCACTTCATAAAAAGGAATTTTGCCTGATTGAATGCAATCACTTAATGATCCATCACCCGTACAGCCTATAATTTCTCCACTCAGATTTATTAGTTTGGTAAAATCTGAAGCTGGTAAAGGAAGAACGTAAACTAGCCGTAAAATTTTTCTTTTCGCCAAATTAATTTGATTTAATACTGTTTCTCGGGCAGAAGGTACAAAATCGACTACAAGGATTTTAGAAAATCCGTAAGCAAGCATCCAACTATCGCTAAAGTGAAGAAGTTGCTCTTTTTTGTGCTGAGGAAGAATAATAGTAAGATGGCGGCTATCATGTAGATGAAAGCGGCACATCATCTCGATAAAAACCTCTTGATGAGCAGAAGAATGCGGCAAGTAGGCAACTTCTATAGCATAATCTTTTAAATAATTTTCAAGATGCTCAGCAAGGGGCTGATCAACTTGCCATAGATATTGACATAAAGCTGTGCAGCTCCAATGAGAGGTTGTATGATGATTATTAAGGAAAACCCCTTCTTCAAAGGCGTTTAATCCTATGCTAAACCAATGGCGTTGAAGATAGTTGGCTATCCCCTGAAAATTTCCCGCTTCTGCAAAATAAAGAGATTTCGAGGCTAACTCAGGATTATCAAACGTGTTCAAGGCCAATGCGATGTGCACAATAGCTAAGCTTTTTCTCATTAAAAGATAAAGCTTTTCCGCTTCTACTTTTTTTTGCTGATAATAATAGTGCGATTGAATAGATCGATCCACTTCATTAGAAAGCTCCTGAATAGCTAGGGCTATCTGAGGGTGGGTTTCTTGCAAAGCTTCATACTCAGCTAAAAGCCTATCGTGCTCTAGTAGTAATTGGTCAAGCTGCGCTTCACATAAAAAACCTTTTTTCCCCTCTAAAATGGGTTCTAAGATAACACTGCAAGCTTCCTCGGTTTCTTTAAAAGCATAAATATTTTCTTTTTTTATATGATAAAGGTAAGGATCGATGGAAGGCAAAGATTGCTTATGAGTATAAGCAAGATAAACCTCTAAAGCAGGGTGATGTTCTTTTAAAATTTTAGCGCATTTAAATAATGTTATATAATCGCCTATTCCATCAGAATGCACGGCAGAAAGTAAAAAAACTGACCCAGAAATTTTAGGAGGATGTTGGTGATAAAGAGGTTGGAACAGGTGAAGAAAAGCAAAGCCTACCAAATTATATAAGGCATCCTCTACTTGTAACTTTTCTTCAGCAGAAACTTTTGCCTCTTTTAAAGCTATCCAGTAACTATGTAGCGATTCAATTAGAAGAGGATTTAGTTTTTGGATCAGAAAAGGATCTTCAAAAGGATTCAGGCTATTAAGCATTTGCTTTCTCCATAAGATATCCTTTTCTATATTTTATTTACTACTTTTAGCCTATCCCAAAACTTCAGAGGAGCTTAAAAAAATTTATAATTTTTTACAGCCATCCTTGATAAAGTTCTAGCTACCCCAGCAAAAAATAAGCTCTACTTTTACCTCGGGATGTAAGCTATGATGAACAGGGCAACTAGCAGCTATCCTTTCTAAAGTTTGCTTTTGCTCGAAAGAAAAATTCTGAGGAATCCCTATCTTGATTATAATTTTTCCAATGCGGCGAATGGGTTGAGTAGTCATGCTTTTTTCTACTTCCAGTCGCATCCCTGTTACATCCCAGCTTTTTCTCTGCGCGTATAAAGCTAGAGTTGTCGCTATGCAAGTTGCTAAAGCACTTGCCATCAAATCTGTAGGAGAGAATGATACCCCTGTTCCCCCACTATCTACAGGAGCATCTGTTTCCAGTGTAGCTCGTGGATTCTCACGAATTACTTGACAGTGAAGCTCACCCGTATATAAAACAGTCACTTTAACCATGGACATCCTCTAATATGCATTCATTAACTTGATATCTTCCTAGCTTGCTTTCTTATAACATTTTTCACTATTTTTCCTCTTAGTTTCTTTCAAACAGGCCATCAGATAAAGAAGGTAGGACTTTTTCAAATGATTGATCAATTCTCTATTATTTAAATTTTAATAATCCTTTTACAATTACAAGTATTACAACTCTTAAAATTTCTTATCCCTCGCAATCTACGCCTTCTTCTTGTTCACGCCATGCATTCCTTTGGCTTTAACTTTTTCTTTCTCTCTTAAAGATGTGCTCTATTAAAAGCGGTTAATGTTGTCACTTAAAAAAAATGGGGTCCAATGAGTAGGATATTAAAACTTTTCTTGTCTCTTGGTTAAATTTCCTCCAAGCGTTTCCACTTTTGGTAAAAATAATTTTCCTAATAGTGCGTTTAAAAAAACTTAGTCTGTATACCTAAGCCTCTGAAAGATGTCCCTCTGCTTAACAAAAAGGATTTCATAAAGTACGTGACTGCTTAAGGATTAGATCAAAAACGTATAAACTTTAATTTTCTTGAGCCTAAGAGACTACTTTTGTACTGTCCTATCAAGCTACTAGTTCATCATATCTGTAGAAAGTAAAATCTGCTACCTTGTAAACTCTTCGCATAACAAGTTAAATTCCTATTGTCCCCCTTTAAAGGAAAAACAAGAAGTTATCTTAAAAATTTATGTTTACTTAATCCTAGAGAGTTGATTTTTTCATGAAAACACCTACCAAATTACCGCATTCAAAAGCTGCCTCATGGGAGCCTGCCAGCCAATGGTATAAAAGCCTTGTCGGCGCAGAAGGTCATTACTATCACCAGCAAATTATCATTCCAAATTTGTTGCGGTTGCTAAACCTTCAAGCTTGCTCCTCTCCTGCTATATTAGATATTGCTTGCGGATCAGGCGTGTTAGCTCGCCATCTTCCTACCCATACAAACTATATGGGTATAGATCTTTCTCCTACTTTGATCAAAGAAGCCAAAAAATTGGATACTAACCTTCAGCATCATTACAGGGTAGCGGATGTTACAAAAAACCTTTCTTTAGATGACAAGAAATTTACTCATGCTACCATTATTTTAGCTCTGCAAAACATTTCATCTCCTTTACAAGTATTCCACAATGCTTATAAACACTTGGAAAAGCACGGAGTATTAATAATGGTTCTTAATCACCCTTATTTTCGGCTTCCTCGCCAGACTTCCTGGCAGATAGATAAGGACAAAAAGCTTCAATACCGTCGCATAGATAGATACATGTCTCCTCTAGAAATTCCTATCTGTGCCCATCCTAGTAAGGGACAACACTCTGCGCAGCTCACCTCTTACCATTTCCCTCTCTGTAACTATTTTCATTGGTTAAGAGAAGCTGGTTTTAGCGTATACGATATGGAAGAGTGGTGCTCTGATAAGGTTAGCACAGGTGCAAATGCTAAAATGGAAAATCGTAGTCGCCAAGAATTTCCTCTTTTTATGACTTTATGTGCTCAGAAATAAGAGACTTTACTGATAAAGAGGTCTCATATTTCTCCACTTTATTATCTAAGTTTGTAAAAAAAAGCTGCATGGAAACTTTTGCTTAAAGAAGCTACCCTATCTTTAGGAAAAGATCTAAAATGCTACCTAGCTTAACACGAGTTATCGGATAAGAAAGCATTCTAAGACAGCTTCAATTATACCTAAACTGTAAGCCAGCAGATGTGTTACAAGATAGAAGGAGCCCTACAACTAATTACAAGCCTAGCTGGTTGGCCTATTTTTCTACAAACAACTTATCAAATTCTTCTTCTAGCTACTTCCATCCAATCCACTTAAGATAGCTTAAATAAAAAGGATGATTTTGAGTGAGTTCAGCGCTAAGACGGAATTTAAAAAGGCGGCCTTGTTGGCTATCTAGCCTGTTTGTTTCCATAGTAAACTTTGCAAGAAATTAAGAGCTTTGTAATGATTTACTTGTAAAGAAAATATAGCATTAAAAAAAAGCTCCTAGAATCCTACTTTAAGGCAAAAATACTTTAAATCATATTGAACTATATAGTAGGAGATAGTGCTCTCTATACACCAACTTCCTTACAAGCCTTTAAAAGAGAACAAGGCTTATTTGCTGCGCGTGTGCCCCTGCAAAGTAAAGAGGTAAAAAGCCTTACGACAAAACTGTAACGATAGTAGAAGGCTATCGAGCTTTTAAGACTACCTCTTGCTATGTAGGCGTTGAACAAAGATGGGTAGTGATCCTCAACCAAGCGACCTATCAAAGAGAATGCCATACTTTAGCTAAGCCTTACCTTAAGGGCAATGCAAAAGAAGTCAAAGCCTTTATGAACCTCATGCGGCAAGAATTTTCATGTCCAAACGATGCTGAAAATGCCAATTAGATAAGTTTTAGAAAGGCTTAAATATATACAGATTCTAGAACCTAGATTTATTGCAGCTTAAAAGCATACTGCGTTTAGTCGGCCAAAGCTGAGCAAAACCTTCTATCTCTAGCTGTCGCCTATAAGGCATAGTAGCTTGCTCTTTGCTTAACAAGTTAGCCGATACCCCCTTGGTGATAAGGATACGAATTCGTTTGACTTGCTTTTCTAGCTTTTTTATATTGCCTTTAAAAATAAAAAGGCTGAAAAGTCATTACTACCTCGGGAAATAAAATGTATCCTATCTCTTCGGCATCTATTGAAAGCTTACCCAATGAGCTGCTGCTACCTATCTTAGAGGCGTGCGCAGCTCCTTCCTTATTTAGCGTCTGTAAAAGATGGCATCATCTGCTGGCTTCTGAAGTGATGCCTTCTCTTTATAAACAAATAGGTAAAGTACATGTTTCCCAAGGGGACATTAACAAGCAGGCTTTTATTTTAGATAGGATTTATAAGCTGGATGATAGGCTTTCTGAAGGAGAAAAAGCTAAGGCAATCTTCAAGGAGGCCTTTACTCTAGCTAAATCCCTTGCTCCTGCGGAGCTAGAATTTAAATGGAAAACCGAGGAAAAAAGGTGTTTTACTCTGGCTAATTACTCTTCTTATCTCTTAAATATTAATCGCCTTTTGCTTTGGAAAAAACTTCCTAGCGGGAAAAAATACCTAAGTCAAGAAAAAATCAAGTATTTACCTTTAGAAAAACAAGGGGCGCTTCTTAGAGATTGGATTGAAGAAAATTGTAAAAATACCACAGCTTTAGATTTATCTAGAGTAGGCTTGACTTATTTACCCCCGGAGATAGGCCAATTGCCTAAGCTGCAAAGGCTTGATTTAAGCCAGAACAAGCTCACCTGCCTGCCTACAGAAATCGGGCAGCTGTCTCAACTGCAAAGGCTTGATTTAAGCAACAACCAGCTCACCAGCCTACCTGCAGAAATCGGGCAGCTGTCTCAACTGCAAAGGCTTGATTTAAGCAACAACCAGCTCACCAGCCTACCTGCAGAAATCGGGCAGCTGTCTCAACTGCAAAGACTTGATTTAGGCCAAAACCAGCTCACCAGCCTTCCTGGAGAAATCGGACAATTGTCTCAGCTGCAAAACCTTTACTTATATCAAAACCAGCTCACCAGCCTGCCTACAGAAATCAGGCAGCTGTCTCGACTGCAACACCTTTGCTTAAATCACAACCAGCTCACCAGTCTGCCAGCAGAAATCGGGCAGCTGCCTCAGTTGCTATGGCTTGAATTAGATCAAAACCAGCTCACCAACCTGCCTGCAGAAATCGGGCAATTGTCTCAGCTGCAAACGCTTTACTTAAATCAAAACCAACTCACCAGCTTTCTTGCAGAAATCGGGCGGCTATCTCAGCTGCACTGGCTTTACTTAAATCAAAACCAGCTTACCGGTCTGCCTGCAGAAATCGGGCGGCTGTCTCAGCTGCAATGGCTTGATTTAACTCAAAACCAGCTCACCAGTCTGCCTGCAGAAATCGGGCAGCTGTCTCAGCTGCAATGGCTTGATTTAACTCAAAGCCAGCTTACCAGCCTGCCTGGAGAAATTGGGCAATTGTCTGAGCTGGGATGCCTTAACTTAAATCAAAACCAGCTCACCAGTCTGCCAGCAGAAATCGGGCAACTGTCTCAGCTTGCCAAACTTGAATTAGCAGAAAATCCTTTGAAAGATATTGCAGAAAAAATAAGGCAGCGTTTTCCATTGTAGAATGGTTGTAAGTACTTTTTAATTTGGGGAGGGCTAAAATGAAATAAAAAATTTTTAGCTATCTTATCTTTAAACAAATAATCCGCTTTCCTTCCGGCAACTAAGTAAGCTTAAGCTAACCTACACATTTATAATGACAAGAAGCTTTTCTCTTTTTCCGCAGATTGCTAGGCTGTGAGAACACCCTTTCTTGGCAGGAAAAAGCTAGGCGTATTGTATTCCATCATTCGATAGAAGAATTAAAACATTGCGCCAAAAAGAGCCGTTTTTCTTAAATATGGCAAAGAATCAATCTCATTCTTTTAGCCAAACCAAAATTGCCGCGTCACTTAATCCCCAAAACCTGTGGCTGCTCCTGAATGCTTGGAAGCCCCCCCTTTCCTTAAATCTATCTGAAATAAAAAAGCACTAGATTATTTGTGAGTTGTTTTTCATTGATAAGGATATGAATTTGTTTGACTTGCTTTTTTAATTCTTTATATTGTCATTAAAAAATAAAAATGCTGAAAAGTTATCACTGCCCAAGGAAATAAAATGTATCCTATCTCTTCGACATCTATTGACAGTTTGCCCAATGAGCTGCTGCTACCTATCTTAGAGGCGTGCGCAGCTCCTCCCTTATTTAGTGTCTGTAAAAGATGGCACAATCTGCTGGCTTCTGAAGTGATGCCTTCTCTTTATAAACAAATAGGTAAAGTACATGTTTCCCAAGGGGACATTAACAAGCAGGCTTTTATTTTAGATA